>DASWCA010000375.1:0-2202 GCA_036390355.1 Acidobacteriaceae bacterium | reverse complement strand
CCATTTGAGGGTGATGTCGGCGTGGCCATCGAGGCTGGTTTTGTTAATCACTTCACGATGCACTTCGTCGGCGAGTGCGACGGCGAGGTCGCTCATTCGCATCCCTTTGCCGGTAAGAATCTTGCTGGTGTCTTGATTGTTCATGTTCCAGTTACTGTCTTTGATTTCGTCCTGCGAGAGCTTGATCTTCGGGCCGCCGCGCTGGACGACGAGGTCATACACCGGAAGAATCTTCGGCTGGAGGTGGGCTTTGAAGTGGAAGCGGTCCGTGAGCAGCGGGATGAGCTTGGCTTGCATCTCGCCATCGCTTAGTTTAGGCGGCGCTCCTCCGTCGGGCGCGAGCACCTTGGCTTCGATATCGAAGTGCGCGGAACTGACGGGTCCGGTGAGGCCGGAGATCTGGTCGGACTTGATGTCGTAGGCGAACTCGGCGAGCATTTCCAGCGGGACGTTGCGCGCGGTTAATATGTCGTCGTGAATGGACATGCTGAAGGACTGCTCGTTGGGGAGATCGGTCGCAGGATTGTGGGGTTTGATGGAGATGATGTCGAAGGGCGCGGTAGTCTCGGCGCGCGCGATGGCGGCGACAGGACCCTTGTGGGAAAGCTGGGCGCGCGCAGGGGTAGTGGTGAGTGGGAGTGCGGCGATGAGCAACAGCGCTGCGAGAGTTCGGGTTGCGTTTCGAGTAGTCCGCGGCGCCATGCTTGCTCCTGTCGACGAATGACGAAAAGTATACGACGGCCGCGTCGCCGCGAGTTGCTGGGAAGAGGGGAAAACGGCGCACCGTTTGTGCGATGATGCGAACGCCAGCCGAATACCGGCGGGGATCTTCGCAAACCGAGGGCAGTCATGCGTCTGGGAACTATTTGGAGTGCAGGTTTGGTGGTGTCGATGGCATTGAGTGCAGCGACGCACGGGCAGAACAGTGGCGAGCACCGAGGCCCGACGGGCGGTTTAAAGGGTGCCGGAGATCTGCAGGTTTACTTTGTGGACGTGGAAGGCGGGCAGGCGACGCTGTTTATCGCGCCCAGCGGGGAGAGCCTGCTCGTGGATACGGGCTCTGCTGTGACCGACGCTCGCGACGCGAAGCGGATTGCAGCGGTATGCAAGCAGGCGGGCGTGACGAAGATCGACAACCTCGTTGTGACGCATTACCACTCCGACCATGTGGGTGGATTGCCGCAACTGGTGGGGATGGTGCAGGTGGGCCGGTTCATTGACCATGGCGTGAATCGTGAGAGCGAGGCGGTGCAGGGCGGCGGACCGACGGTGGCGGGATGGAACGCCTACCAGAAGGTGCTCGCGGACGGACATGCCCAGCACCTGGTGGTGAAACCGGGTGACGTGCTGCCGGTAAAGGCGATGCAGGTGGAGGTGGTGAGCGGGGACGGCGAGGTGATCGCGAAACCGCTGTCTGGGGCTGGAGAGCAGAATGCAGCGTGCGCATCTTCGCCTGAGAAGGCTGTTGAGGACACGGAGAACGATCGCTCGCTGGGCATGATGATCACGTATGGCAAGCTGCGCATTCTGGATCTCGGCGATCTGACCTGGGCGAAGGAGCGGCCGCTCATGTGTCCCCTAAACAAGCTGGGCAAGGTGGATGTGTATGTCGTTTCGCATCATGGACTTGTGAACAGCGGCAGTCCGGCTCTGGTGGATACGATCGCGCCACGGGTGGCGATCGAGGACAACGGGCCGCATAAGGGGGGAGCGCCCACAACCTTCGATACGATTGAGGGTTCATCCAGACTGAAGGATCTGTGGCAGTTGCACACAGCCGAGGGGAGCGATGCGAAGCACAACGTTGCCGAATCGCATATTGCCAACCTGCCTGGATCGGACGCGGGGAACTATCTGAAGCTGACAGCCAGAAAGGATGGCAGTTTCTCGGTAACCAATGGGCGAACGGGCGAGACGGTCGATTATCCGGCTAAGTAGTTGTTTACTTTGAGTTTTTCTCGCGTCCGGATTCGTTCCCATCACGGTTTTCTTGCATCTTACTGATTGAGCCGCGGCGCTGCAATGGCCGCGGAGTTGTATTGGGAGCCTCACATGAAAGACAGTATGTCGGGACAAGCGGAAGCCGGGCCGAGCGGGACAAAGGCAAGTCAATTCCACGCAGGAGAAGTCGAGCGCGAAGGCTGGACACGATGGATCGGACAAAGGAGTCCGGAAGGAAGGTTCGGGACTGTGCTTGGGCTT
>DASWCA010000374.1:0-6635 GCA_036390355.1 Acidobacteriaceae bacterium | reverse complement strand
AATCCCGACGCACCCGTTTTTCCTCGCCTGCCAGTTCCATCCCGAATTCAAGTCCAAGCCGCTAGAGCCGCACCCGCTCTTCCGCGACTTCATCGGCGCAAGCTACGCGAACCGTGGCCTGACCAAAGCCCGCGCCCTGGTCGAAGCCGAAGTCAAAGCTTAGAGCTGCACCTTAGTTTGCTAGCAGAATCGACCGCGCGTACCGCTGGCTCAATCCCTTGTCGAAGGTGACCAACGGCAGCGACGCCGCTGCGGCAAACGCCACGAGGTAGGAATCGCCCCATTCCTTTGGTGCAGGAATCTTTCGATCTGCGTGAAATCGAAACTCGATCTCGATCCCAAGTGGCTCTTCGAGATAGGTGGCGCCGCCTGCCTCGATCCAGCGATCGTAAGCGGCCCACGCTCCTACCTGACTTACTAGCTCATCGCCAGCGACGCTCTGCGTCGTAATAAGCCGGAGAAAGCCAAGCTGCGTCATTCGGCAGAAGGCAAGCTCTTCCTGTCGGTGTAACGTCTTGTACCAGGCCCAGGCAATAGTATGGTGATCATGGGATCGCAGCGTGAGCGCCATCCACACGTTCAGATCAGGGAAAATCAATGAGGTCATAGATCATTGCGTTCGTCAGGTGCAGCGAACCTGGCTCTCCTTTATTGAGAATGGGCTCGCTCAGACGGCGCACTTCTTTCTTGATCGGCTCACGTAGAATCGCCTCAGCGCCGCGTAGCAGCAGTTGCTTGACCGTGCCCCCCTCCGCCGCAGCACGGGTCTTCAACATGCGGTAAGTAGCATCCGGAATGTCGACCGTAGTCCTCACGCCCAAATCCTACCATATTTATGGCTGCGCGGAAAACAGGTGCTACCTTAAAACCAACTTAAGACAGTAGAATCATTGGTTTAGTGTGGTCAACCGTTCCGCCAGCCTCACCGCAAACGCCACCGCCAATAGCGTTGAATTCGCCTGCCCGGTCGTCGGGAACACGCTTGAAGACGCGACATACAGGTTGTCCAGACCGTGGACTTTCAAGTCCGCGTCCACGATGCTCTGTGCCGGATCGCCGCCCATCCGCGTCGTCCCTACCTGGTGGAACCCATCCGCTGCCTGCGCATAGATTCTCTCCTGCACCTGCTCTTCCGAATACCAGTATTCGAGCCGCCCAATTCCATTCGCTTGCAGTGCTCGATCGAGCAAGCGGTGCGAATCGATTACGCTCTGAACATCCTGTTCCGTAAAGCGCAGATCGATAACGGCTCGCGGCAGGCCGAACGCATCCACCTCACCACCAAGGGTGATGCGGCTGTCGCGATGCGGAATCTGTTCCGCGTGATAGTGCAGCGCATACTTCCCGCCTCGATTGCGCACCATGAATCCGGGTTTCTTCGGCTTCTTAATGAAGCGGTTGGAGAGAATCCCGAAGATATCCTTCGCTCCGCGCGGCGCTCCGACGATGGCATTCCACATATGCGCTGCAAGAGGATATGGCTTCGGCCCTGTGTGGATCAATCGAATCGCCTCGGGAAGCAGATATCTTCCCGTCGGAGGAAACGCCAGCGCGAGAAACACCGCGGAGAGCACACCGCTTCCGTGCGAAGGATCGTAAAACGGAGGATTATCCGGCCAAAACGCGGTATTCAATACCCGGTGTGTAATCTGCTCCTCCGTCGTGAGCATCAAGCGCCTGCGGTAATATGCGCCGCACGTGTCGAGCTTGAAATCGAGGTCATCGATCGTTGCCGGATCGCTAAACTGAATGCTGGCAATCTTCCCCGAAATGTGGCCCATGTAGTAACGGCCAAGCGGCCCATCGATTCCGCCAAAAAGATGCGGCGAGGTCTGCTGGACGTGCAGTAGCAGACGGGTCGTTTCCACGCCGCCCATGGCCAGCACGATCTGTCGCGCTCGTAAGGTGCGCGTGCCGTCCGGTGTATTCACGGTCAGGCTTTCAATCCGGGTGGTATCCGCACTCAGATTCAGGCCGGTCACAGTGCTCTTCAAACTCAGACGAATCCGCTCTGAAGCAAGTAACCGCTCGCGATGCTCCAGGATGACCTTCGCCTCACGCGCCCAACGCTCCACACCATCCAGCGTCAGTCCATCGGTCAGCGTGCGCTTGTATGGAAGGCGAAAGGCATCGCTCCCGCACAGAAGATATTCGGTGGCGCGTTTGTAGAATGGGCGAATCTCCTCGCCGGAAACCGGCCAATGCGCGTCGGCGACAAACTCACGCGGTACCCAATCGACGTCGTCATACGCGACACAGCGGCCGCCCCAGGTCCATGACGTGCCGCCCAGCGCCCGCACAACCGCAATTTCCATGGGGGCATGTCGATCGGCGTCTACAATTTCGGCGCGAGATGCCTCGCCAAGCGAGGGATCCACATCCTTGCCGCCCGACTCCAGTACCAGAACCTCGTGCCCCAGCCGCTCGAATTCCAGCGCCAGCGCCATGCCCACGGGACCGGTGCCCACAACACACAAATCCCATACCCTGTCTTCGGCTGCAAGGTCTTGAATCACTGTTTCACCTGTCGCGGGAAGTCATTGAAAATGGGTTGTCAAAGTGAATCAAACCGGGCATGCCTAAATTGTACGACCCGGGTTTCGAAGGTACCCAGTTTCCTGCGCGGGTCTGGATGGACTACTCTAGTGCATCAGCATCGAGGTCTCTCTATGTCCACCGCCGTTCTTCCCAACGTCACCTCCGTACCCGCGGCCGCTCCACGCGGCATTCCGCACTGGATCGGCGGCAAGGCTGCCGCCGGAACTTCCGGGCGCACCGCCAATGTCTACAACCCTGCCACCGGCCAGGTGCAGGCGCTCGTTCCGCTGGCCAATCGCGGTGAGCTCGACGCCGCTGTCGCCGCCGCGCAAGCCGCATTCCCGGCGTGGTCCGCGCAGCCGCCGCTGCGCCGCGCGCGAGTGCTCTTCCGCTTCCGCGAACTGTTCGAGCAGCACATCGACGACTTCGCCCGCATCATCACCTCGGAGCACGGCAAAGTGCTGTCGGACGCCAAAGGTGAAGCCACCCGCGGCCTCGAGAACATCGAGTTCGCCACCGGCATTCCGCAACTCCTCAAGGGCGAGTACACGGAGCAGGTCGGCAGCGGTATAGACTCCTGGTCCCTGCGTCAGCCGCTGGGCGTTGTCGCGGGCATTACGCCGTTCAACTTCCCCGCCATGGTGCCGCTCTGGATGGCCCCGCTTGCCCTTGCCTGCGGAAACACGTTCATCCTCAAGCCTTCCGAGCGCGATCCCAGCGCCTCGATCCTCATTGCAGAACTCCTGAGGGAATCGGGTTTGCCTGACGGCGTCTTCAACGTTGTCCATGGCGATAAAGAAGCCGTCGACAACATCCTCGAGCACCCCGTCATCCAGGCCGTCAGCTTCGTCGGATCGACGCCGATCGCCGAGTATGTGTACACGAAGGGGACATCGCACGGCAAGCGCGTGCAGGCGCTTGGCGGCGCGAAGAACCATATGATCGTCATGCCCGACGCCGACCTCGACCAGGCCGCCGACGCACTCGTCGGCGCAGCCTACGGTTCAGCCGGCGAGCGATGCATGGCCATCTCGGTCGCCGTGGCCGTCGGTAACAAGACGGCGGACGAACTGATCGAAAAACTCAAGCCGCGCATCGCCGCGCTTACCGTGGCGCCCGGAACGGAAGCAAACGCCGAACTCGGCCCACTGGTCACCGCTGTGCACCGCGAACGCGTCAAGGGCTACCTTGCGCACGGCCAGACCGAAGGCGCGGAGCTTGTCGTCGATGGCCGTGAAGACAAGCTGCCCGCAGGCGACGGCTTCTTCCTCGGAGCCTGCCTCTTCGACCACGTGAAGCCCGAGATGAAGATCTACAAGGAAGAGATCTTTGGACCCGTGCTCGGCGTTGTCCGCGTCAACAATTTCCAGACCGCGCTCGAACTCACCAACGAGCACGAGTACGGCAATGGAACTTCAATCTTCACCCGCGACGGCGACACCGCTCGCGCCTTCGCCAACTCGGTGCAAGCCGGCATGGTGGGAATCAACGTTCCGATTCCGGTGCCGATGGCGTTTCACAGCTTCGGCGGGTGGAAGCGCTCGCTGTTCGGCGACCATGCCATCTACGGGCCGGAGGGCGTTCGCTTCTACACGCGCCTGAAGACGATTACGGCACGCTGGCCGACAGGCATTCGTGCGGGCGTCGACACTTCTATGCCGACCCTGGGCTGACGGCTGCACCTCGCAGGGCGAGCACCTGGTCGAGGATGCGGTCGGCCATCTCGCGCTTGGACATCTCGGGGATGTCGATGGCGTCGTCGCGGGTGATGAAGGTCGCGGCGTTGCGGTCGGAGTCGAAGCCGATCTCGGGGCGCGAAATGTCGTTCAGCACGATGGCGTCGGCGCCTTTGGCGAGCAGCTTCTGGCGGGCGCGGCTGATGTCGGCGTCCATCTCTGCGGCGAAGGCGATCAGGAGCGTCCCCAAGCCGTGCGCGTCGGCTACTCCGCGCAGGATGTCGACCGTGGGCTCGAGGTCGAGATGAAGCCGGCCTTCGCGGCGGAGCTTTTCGGGCGCGATGGCGGGCATGCGGAAGTCGGCGACTGCCGCTGCGCCAACGACTACCGTCGCGTTGGGCAGATGCTCCATAACAGCGGCACGCATCTCTTCGGCGGTGGTGACGGGGACGAAGGCGCAGCCGGCGGGAGGAGTGAGCGCAGTCGGCGCGGAGACGAGGATGACCTGCGCGCCACGTTGCCGGGCCGCCTCGGCGATGGCGTAGCCCATCTTGCCGCTGGAACGGTTGCCGAGGAAGCGCACCGGGTCGATCGACTCGCGTGTCCCTCCGGCGGTGACAAGAATCGTCTCGCCGGTGAGGTCCTGAGCTGTCGATTGCGTGCCGGAGAGCGCGGAGAGAACTGCCTGGGCGATCACCTCGACGTCGGCGAGCCGGCCGGAACCGGTCATGCCGCAGGCGAGGTAGCCACTGCCAGGCTCGACGATGGCGACTCCGCGGGCACGCAGAGTGGCGATGTTGGCCTGGGTTGCAGGGTGATTCCACATATTCACATTCATGGCCGGTGCCACGACGACTGGAGCGGTGGTCGCGAGGAGCATGGTCGAGAGGAAGTCGTCGGCCAGGCCGTGGGCCATCTTCGCCAGGACGTGTGCGGTGGCAGGTGCGATTACCACGGCGTCGGCAGCCTGAGCCTCGGAGATGTGTTCGATCTGGCCTTGCTCATCAAGGCCAGTGGGAGAGCTTCCAGCGTCGCCGTCGCCGCCCCACATACTGGTAATGACCTTGTGGCCGGTGAGCGAGGAGAAGGTGAGAGGCTGGACAAACTCCTGTGCGGCGCGGGTCATGATCACGCGAACGTCAACGCCGCGCTGCTGCAGAACGCGCACGAGTTCGGCGGCCTTATAGGCGGCGACGCCACCAGTAACTCCTACGGTTACGCGCGGTATTTCGGAGCCTGCTATGTCACCCACCTAAGATACCCCCCCCCCCGTATATACATGACAAGTATTTGTTAGATAAAGACTTGTACTGTGGTATATACGGAATGATATATACTCAAACAACAACTCAACCGGCAATTCCCCCAAGCTTCATTATAAACCCGGGTGTCAATAGGCTGGTCTTGTCGCGAAGGGGTTTGAACGCATTTTCAACCATCGAATAGCGTGCGCTAGCCGGGCGTTTGCACTCTGGCGAGGGCCGTGGGGATCAGGTCGGTCTTGATGAGGAGGCTGCGGTCGGTCCCTTGCAGAATGGCACGCATCAGGCTGTAAGAACCCGCCTCGGTGGGGACGAAATACTGACCATGTATGTCGATGCCTCCGGTTGCGGGACTCAGAATGCTGGAGCAATCGATGTCCCAGACGTTATCGGGGACGGGGCAGGTGCGGTCCAGGCCGGCTCGCCCGAGGCGGCGCTTGCCGAAGTGCTTGAGTCCGGCGGATGCGCCCAGGACGTTGTCGCGCCCGGTGTAGAGTGCCGTAATACGATAGGAGAGGTTGGCAAGACCCTCGCCGTCGCCGTGAGCCACATTTTCGCCATTGCGGAACAAGTCGTTGTCCGCGTCGGCTGCGACCATGACCACTTCCTGCAGCAGGCTGACCAGGAGAGGCATGTTCTTTCGGGTCCATACGGCGTTCATCGCATATTCGAGCGCGTAGTTGCCCATGCTGTGAGCGATGATGGAGGTCTTGGCCTTGCAGGCGTTTGCCACGTCCTTCGTTGTCTGCGCCTGCTTGAACGACATCCAGTCATAGAGCTCGGAGAGTACCTCGGTGAGGTTGTCTCCGGTCTTGCGCGCCTCCGCCCGGTCGGGCAGGTAGCCGAGAAGCGCACCCCTGGACGGCCAGTCAAACGAGATCAGCTCGCCGAGAGACTCCGGGCCATCAAAGAGGGCTGAGGCCACGTTGCCATAGGTTTGCATGGCGTCACTCCACTTCACGTTGTAGCCGTGAATGAATAGACAGACGTGCTTCTGCTTCTCGGGAGGAACGCCGAAGGGGCCTGGAAACTGGTCGGCAACCTCGATCAGGAGCTTCTTGAATTCATCCGCGGTCTTTTGCGTCCACGAACCCAGGACATCGAGCGGGAGTCCAGGAGCGTTAAGCGTCCAGTAGGTCAGGTCGGTCTGATCGGTTCC
>DASWCA010000373.1:0-8800 GCA_036390355.1 Acidobacteriaceae bacterium | reverse complement strand
GGCAAGTATCGCGCGGTGCGCACGCTGGATGAATTGCGCATGGCGGTGATCGAACTCGGCGGCAAATGCTTCTGCAAGAGCGCTACCGGAGGCTACGATGGGCGCGGCCAGGGCAAGGTTGGCTTCACCTCGAACAGTTCGGCGGCCGCGGTGGAAGCGGAGATTCGCGGCGCGTGGTCGGCGCTGGGTGAAGGGCCGGGCGTGGTCGAACAAGCGATCGATCTCGACCGGGAAATTTCGATTCTGGTTGCGCGGTCGCCGCGCGGCGAGGTCAAGGTGTATCCGGCTGCGTGGAATCATCATGATAGCCAGATCCTTACGTGGAGCGTGATTCCCGCGCCGCTGCCCGACGCCATGGCCTCCGAGGCAAAGCAGCTTGCGCAGGCGATCGCGGACACGTTTCTGCTCGAAGGGATTCTGGCGGTCGAGCTATTTGTAACCAAAGATGGCCGCCTGCTGGTGAATGAGCTCGCGCCACGTCCGCATAATAGTTACCACGCCAGCGAGCGCGCCTGCGTAACCAGTCAGTTTGAGCAGTTGGTGCGTGCGGTTTGCAATCTTCCGCTGGGCAGCGCCGATGTGGTGCAGCCGTGCGCGATCGCGAACCTGCTCGGGGATTTGTGGATTGGGCCGCATGGCCCGCGCGTGCCGCACTTCGACGCTGCGCTCGCAGTTCCCGGCGTGCGGCTGCATTTGTATGAGAAGCTTCGCCCGCGCAAAGGCCGCAAGATGGGTCACCTGAGCGTTGTCGGCGCGACGCCGGAGGAAGCGGTGGAACTGGTGCTCAGGGCCAAGTCGATGCTGTAATTATTGCTACCGATATTGCAAACATGAAGCAACTAACTATTGCTAATTCAATAGTTTGCCAAGAAGCTATGCTCTTTGAGGTCAAACTGATTGCCAAAGACCGTGACGGAGCACACAGAAGGGTGCGGGCTGAACCGATATAGTGCAATTGATTGCGGGGGAGAGATTGTATGTAAAAGCTTTCAGTAATCCCTTCCTCATTTTGTTACCTTGTCGCCCCAGAGATCGCGTCTGATAAGGTATCTATAGTGGATGGGTTCGCATCCGACCTTAATTGTTATTGCCACCATGCCGATAGTGGAGTAGGGTAGGCAGTCGGAACGAAGAGCGATCCACCGAACCGGCCAGCATTAGCCAAGAAGGGTATTAATATGCCGATTCAGATCAGAGATGTAAAGTCGCTGCCAGTAGTTGAGGAAAAGATTCGCGCTTTCGAGGCACGATATGCCATGTCCAGTGAGGCGTTCACCGTCGATCTGGACAGACGCGTAACTGTGCCCGAGTTCGATGCCATCGAGTGGAATTTCCTTTTGATGCAGAAGGAGGCGATGGAAGAGGACGATGCCTGTGGTGCGCCTGTCATCTGGTCGAACTACCGGAGCAAGATCAGCGCCGTGGAGCCTCGTACAATGTACGATGATGTTGCGGCATAGATGATTCGTTGGGCGGTGTACAGCGAGTGGTTTAGAGATCACTATGATGTACTCAAGCACGATCTCCTGGAACCAGGGTGTATCGAGATTGGCCCAATTCTAGAACCCAAAGACAGAAGGTTTCCCCGACAGGCCCCATTTGGGGCCGATTGGGCAGTCCTGTACGATGACGGGTATTATTTCCGTGTAAAAGAGACTTTCAACCGTATGGGCCGTCCACAAAGTGGCATGGGGCTGCGTGAGCATTTCTCGTACCATTACGGCAGAGCCCACCCTCGGGTGGACGCCGAAGGTTTTCCACTAACTCAAGAACCGGATACACCCTTCGCGGAGTTGAGGATCGATGTGGATCGCAGACTTGATCCCCATATCCACGTGAACTCTCCAGATCACATCACGCAAGATCGCGTGCGCGGGTACTCTATAAGAGATGCCGATATGATCGCGTTTTTGAGGGCAGTGGTAACGCACCGGAAGAGCAAAGAGCCGCTGCACAAATTGCTTGGAATCACAATTCTTCCATAGAACACGACAATGGCAAACTGCTTCGACTATACGACGACATACTTTTGGAGAGAGGGAAAGCCAAATCTCCATGACTGCCTCCGCATTTCATTCGAGGCGGCCAAAAGACATGGAATCGGCAAGATCGTCATTTTTACGGGCGTAGGGGAAGGAGTCAGGGCAGCAGTCCACGATTTTCTTAGCCAAGAAGATTATGCGGACATCCGCCTCGTGGCCGTAACCTTTCCACACGGCCACAAACACGACATCCCCGATACGGATAGCGAATGGATAGCAAGTAACAACATTCCGCTCATACGCGCACACTTACCTTTTGATCCGATCAAAGCTCAGTTCGCGGGGCACGGTGTGCTAGGTCAGGACTTCAGTTTGCTGGGAAACGTGCTGAATATCTTCGGCGGAAGTATGAGCTTGTGTGTCCAAGCCGTGCTAATGGCGTGTGATGCTGGCGTCATCCGGAAGGGCGAACATGTTATCTCGCTCACTTCTGATACCTCGATCTTGGTTCGGGCTGCGCCGACCTCTCATTTGCTTACAGATTTCATCGTCCGAGAGATTTTCTGCAAATCCGCATTTATGGATATTAGCAAGAGAGAAACCGCCATTGAGGCCGGTGCGGCGACGAGCGCGGAAGAAATCACGGCGACTGGTTCGCCGAAGTTGATTGAAGGTTGATTAAAGACCATGGGGCTAAGCCATTTTGAATGGGAATTTGAGGCTTAAGGATCAACCTGCCCGATTTCTTCGCTCCAGTTCTGAAGGTGTGCCTCCGACGCGAAATCTTTGGGATCCCATTCATCGCTGCGTCTTCGCCAATGAAGTAGGGCTCGTATCCTAGACACGATCCGCTGCGTAAACAGTAGATATGGATTATCCACGGGACATCGAAAATTCGGGGCCGTTTGAGGCGCGCTACCTGGCGTTTCTTGAAACCATCACGCAGTTGCGGCCGCGCCTGCATCGTTACTGCTCGCGCATGACCGGATCGGTGCTGGACGGCGAAGACATCGTTCAGGACACGTTATTCGAGGCGTATCGCAAGCTGGACCAGTATGACGACAGCCGTCCTTTGGCGCCGTGGCTGTTTCGGATTGCGCACAATCGGGCGATCGATTTTCTGCGCCGCCGCGGTGTTCGGATCGATGCTGAGACGACTGCGATGGAACCGGAATCGGTGCCGGCCGCCGAACCTGCGGTCCTCGGCGTGGGCCGCGCGGTCGAACAGTTGGTGATGATTCTGCCTCCCAAGGAGCGGGCTTGCGTGTTGCTGAAAGATATCTTCGACTACACGCTGGAGGAGATTGCGGAACTCGTCAGCTCTACTGTCGGCGGCGTGAAGGCGGCGCTCAACCGGGGACGATCGAAGCTCGCGGCATCTCTCGATCCGGTGCCACAGCAGCGCGTGGTGAGCCCCGAGTTGTCGCGTCTCCTGCATCTCTACGTCGATGGATTCAACAAGCGCGATTGGGATGGGCTGCGCGAACTTATTAGCGCCGACGCACGACTGCTGGTTGCGGATCGCTTTTCGGGTTCGATGGACGAGTCGCCATACTTCGGACAGTATGCGCGCCAGGCCGCGTCGTGGCGGATGGCCGTCGCGGAGGTGGATGGCGAGTTGGTGGTGGTTGCGATGCGCTTTCATGAGAATGGATGGCGACCCGATTCGGCCGTCCGGGTTGAGGTGGTCGATGGGCGCGTCGCGCGCATTGTGGATTATGCGCATTGTCCGTGGGTTCTGCAGGCGGCAAGCTCGGTGGTGGTGGGCGGCGTTGATGTTTGAATCGCCGCGACGAAGAGCGTGTCCACAGGGGCTAAAGCCCCAATTGATATTGCGGCGCTTACGGCACGGGTGAACCCGTGCCCTTCCGTGTTCTGCGGCGCTTACGGCACGGGTGAACCCATGCCCTTCCGCGTCCCAACTGTAAGGATGCGTATCCTGGGTCGCCTGTGAGCCGTAGTAGATGGCAGAAAGGCAATTCAAGGAGGATCGACCGATGCAGACGAAAGAGGCTATTCAATTTGCGCTTGCAGTTTCGAACGGGGCGGTGATGAGTGTGATTGACGAGATGAGTGGCAGCGCGACAACGTTTCCGACGCCGAACGGCGGGTGCCATCCGCTGTGGGTTCTGGGTCATCTCACGCTGGTTGAGGGTATGATTCCGGCGGTATTGTTCGGGGATAAGAATCCGGCGGCAGAGTGGCAATCGTATTTTGGAGAGAACTCCGTTGCCGTCGCGGATGCCGGTATGTATCCACCGTTCGCCGAGGTGCGCGAGAAGTATCGTCAGTTGCGGGAACAGAATGTGAAGCTGCTGGAGTCGCTGAGCGAGGCGGATCTCGACAAACCGACGAAGGCGCCGCCCAAGGGACGGGAACGCGAGTTCGCTACGTATGGGAGCAGCTTTTTGACGCTGGCGCTGCACCAGACGATGCATCGCGGGAACGTGACGGACGCGCTGCGAGCTGCGGCGCGCGTGGCGGTGGCTGCTTAGGCTCCGATCCTTGATTTGCAAAAGGATGGAGGGCCGGAGATGCGCGATTGGATTCGCTGCATCTCCGGGTGGTTGTGGTTGGACTGCTACTTCTTGCCAATGCAGAAGGTCAAGGGGTTGTCCTTACTTGGGTCGTCGACCAGACCGGTGGTAAGGCTGCGTTGGGTAGCAAGATGAGCCGTGTAGGAACACTGCGGCCACGTGGTGATGTTCTGGAAGTAAGTGCCTGCGCCTCCGCGGGGCCCTACCACTGTCAGCGGCGCCGGCAACACAATGGGCGCCAAAGTGGTGATGGAGACGGTGAAAGAGGCCAGCAGTTCGTGGTCCGCCGTGTAAAGGACATGGAGGTCGTTGGCGAGCGGCGAACAACTTCCGGGGCCGATGAACTCCTGCAGGTTGATGAGGCTGACTTCCGCCCAGTTATCGATGTGGATCTTCGATAGCTGGTTGGTGTAGTCGGGAGCGGCTCCACCGTTGACTGCAACGATGGTGCTGACGCGAGTGGCCTGGAAGATGATGGCGGCGTTGATGCCGTTCTTCTGGTTGCCGGCGGGAACGGCGGTTCCAGCATTGACGCCCGGGTTGAGAGGCCCGCCGGGGAAGGGAACGTGGGATGCGAAGCCCATGAGCCAGCCGTTGAAGGCGTCGTCAAAGGCCATGGGGTCGACGGCGACCCAGCCTTGCGGGTCGGGAACGATATAGTGGTCCGGCGGGTTTGGTCCCGGAGGTCCAATGGGTGGAGTGGGTGAGGTTGTGCCGGTGCCGCGGATGCGAACCGACTGGATGGTGAAGGGGTTGCCGTTCCATAACGTGTAGCGGCTGCCGACGAGGACCTCGGTGACGAAGCCGGAGGTGATGGGTTTCGGCGTCGGCGCAACGATCGGATCCTGAAAGAGGAAGCGATAGGCCATCTGAGCACCGGGATGCGCGGGATCGTACTTCGGGCAGAGACCGCGGAGGCTGAGGCCGCCGAAGAAGCCGAAGTTGGGACCGCCGTGACCTGCCTGGGATTTGTTGGTGAGGCCGGAGCCGGGGTCGATGTCGCCCAGGATGCCGAAGTCGCCGACGTGGGTAAACCATGGGTGATTGAAGATCGGCGGACAGACGAGTTCGCAGAAGCGCGAGCAGCGCCGGAAGCAGATCCAATGGCAGAGCTGGATACAGTAGGGTTGAAGTTTGAATTCGGTGAGGAGGCGGCTGTAGAGGGCCGTGTCTCCAGCTCCGACGGCAAGGCTTAGCTGCTGCAACTGGGCGGGGTTCTGCGCGAGCTGACCGGTGGCGACGGCGAACTGCCAGGCCTCGTGATACTCCTTGTCGATTGCCGCAAGGGGAAATTTGATGCAGATCGTTGAACAGGCGAGGACGCAACGCCAACTGCAGAACCACTCGCAGATGAGATAACAGTACTGGGCGATATCGATGGCACGGATAGCGGCTCCGAGCTTTTCGGCGTCGCCTGCGTTGGAGGCGGCGACGGCCTGATCGAAGATGTCCTTCTTCTCGAGGAGATGGCGCAGGGCCACGCCGGCAGACTGGAGCTCTGTAACGAGATTGGGGACCGGGATCTTTTCGACGGTGCAGACCCAGCGGCACATGAGGCGGTAACGGACGGTGCAGACCCAGTGACAGAAGAGATGACAATAGGGACCGAGCTGAAGCTTGTCGGCGATCTCGCCGAATCCCGCGCGGTCGCGCTTGTCGAGGACCTGAGCGAGCCTGGTGGTGAGCGCTGTATCGGCGGTTAGTTTGACGATGGCCTGAGCCAACACGCGGGGGTCGGGTTTGTCGATGGCTTTAGGCGGACCGCAGAGTTCGAAGCAAAGGAAGACACACTCTTTGCTGCGGATCCACTCGCAGACATAACGACAACGCGCGAGTAATCCGAATTTGTTGAGCGCTTCCTGGAAGGTTCTGCCATCGGCGATGCGGAACGCGTTGTAGAGGGCGGTGAACTGCTGCTCATCTTTGCCGATCTGGCCAGCGATCGCGGCCCCTTCGAGAAGATCGCGCAAGACATCGAGTTCGAAGCTTTGGTCTGCCATGATTTTCCTCCTGTACCAGTTGGTGATTCACTTCGCAGAAAAATGTGCCGGCGCTGTTAGAGCGCGCGACGAATACGAATAACGGCTGCGCCGCATTCGTTGGAAATGAGGATCGACATGATGGCCTTGCAGAGGTGGGAGGGGTGGAGAGGTAGAGTTTTCCGCGTGATGTGGACCGGGGGTCCGTGTTCGGCAGCCTTACCCTGAGATCGGCAGGCTTTTGCCGGGTCCATGCCAAGCAATTAGGCAGCGTCCGCTGCCCTCGCTAAAATATCGCCGCCATCTTGAGCGCATGATGAAGATTTGTCAACCTGCCGGCGCAGCGAGGGCAATCGCATTTGAAAAATCCCTAAGGAAAACGAGGCTTGATTCCTGAGCTGTGAGCTTGAAAGCTGTAAGCTGACAGCTCAAAGCAACTGACTTCTGCGCGTGGAGGGGTGATTTGCCTCATGTTCGGCTCCAGTAAGAGTGCGTTTTAGACGCAGGGAAAAGGGCACTTGACATATTCCTATATGGGAATGTAATGTTCTGCTCATGGCGAGGGCGAGCACTACTTCGGATGCTTTCAATGCGGTGGCTGAGCCTCGCCGGCGGGAGATTTTGAGCTATCTTGCCGGGGCCGAGCGGCCGGTTGGAGAGATTGTGACGGCGCTCAGCCTGGAGCAGTCTTCCGTCTCCAAGCACCTGCGGGTGCTGCGCGACGTGGGGCTGGTTCGGATGCGTTGCCAGGGCCGCCAGAAGTTGTACCGGACCAACGCCGAAGCGATACGGCCTCTGCACGAGTGGGCCGGGACTTTCGAGCGTTACTGGCAGCACCAGTTGAATCGAGTGAAGGAACGGGCGGAAGCGATGGTCCGCCAGGGCTCCGATTTGAAATCCACACACACAAATCTCAAGGAGAAATGATGACGATGATTGCCACGGAACAGACTCTTGAAGACCTGACTCTTACGATCAATCAGGAAATTCACGTCCAGGCGCCTCTGGATGTCACATTTGCCGCGCTGCTCGAACAGCTGGGGCCGGGCAACGAGACGCCGGACGGCAAATCTCTGAACATGAAGATCGAAGCGTGGCCCGGTGGGCGGTGGTATCGCGACATGGGCGACGGCAATGGGCATTTCTGGGCCAACGTGAAGGCGATTATGCGGCCCACGCTGCTGGAGTTCGTTGGGCCGTTGTTTGCGTCGTTCCCTTTCGTGTCGAACGTGCAATACAGGTTGAGCGAAGTCGATGGCGGAACGTTGATTGCCTTCAAGCACACTGCGCTCGGATTCGTTTCCGAGGAGCACAAGGCGGGTATGAATCAGGGCTGGGCGTCGATGCACGAGCGGGTTCGCAAGCACGCTGAAGGAAAGTAAGAAGAAGGCTGCGGAAGATTGGGACCTCGCCGAACGAAGCGTACCCCAAGGGGAGACCCTACCGGCCCAATTCATTTTGTGGCCTTAGCGGCACGGGTGAACCCGTGCCCTTCCGCAGTCTGAACAGCATGGATCACGGGCGCTTGGTGCCGGTACTTGCGTTTGGGTGCGGGTTTGGGCGGTGGCGGCGGGAGCGGCGGCAGGCCGGCGACGGCGAGCAGAAGCTTGTTCGCGGCGTTGAAGAGGTTCAGGTGCGTGTCGATGGGGCCGTCGGTGGCCGCCACGAAGATGGCAGTGCGGCGTGCGTGGTTGATGGCGATGTAGGTTGAGAAGCCCGCGCCGCCACCGGTCTTTTCGATGATGTGCGAAGGGGAGTCGAGCGGCAGGATGTGAATCCAGCCCAGGCCAACGCCCGTGGGTTCGCCGGCGTGGTCGAGTCCCTGCTGGCGGACGAGGTTCGCAGGAAGGATGTAGGCAGCCTGAGCGGAGGCGTCCTGCGCGAAGCCTGGAGCACCGGGCCCGAGCAGGTACTTGAGCCAGGTCGCCATATCGGTTGCGGTGGAGTAGAGGCCGGAGCTTCCGGCGGTGGCCTCGGTGACGGTGCATGGGCCCTGGTCGTGAGCGCCGATGAGCAGATGTGCGCATTGATCCGGGGTGGGGAAGAACGTTGTGTCCTGCATGTGGAGCGGGTTGAGCGTGCGCTCGGCGAGAAGCGCGGCGTACTGCTTGTGTGTTGCGGACTGGAGCGCATCGCTGAGAAAATCGAACGCCACATTTGAGTAGAGGGCGGCAGTGCCAGGCGTGCTACGGAGACGCTGGTTCGGCAGCCATCGCCAGCGAGTGCGGGTATCGGGGAAGGTGAAGTGGGGCGTATTACGAGGAGCGGCGCCCAGTTCGCGCGGCAGACCGGAGGTGTGAGT
>DASWCA010000372.1:0-5069 GCA_036390355.1 Acidobacteriaceae bacterium | reverse complement strand
CTTCCCGGAATTGCGGCGGTGCTCTGCGGCCTCATTGCTCTGGCGCTATTCGCCTCGCGGACGTTTCATGCGAGCGTACCCACCGTCCCGGCGCACCCGCACCTTCCGGCCGCGCTCACTCTCATGCATGACCTTACGTCCGCAGAACTGACGCTGCTCGGAATTGCGTTGGCGGCATGCCTCTCGCTCGCAGCCATTGCCGCGTCGTTCCGCCTCACCCGCGGAAACGAATAAGCGCCTGCAGACCCTAAAATTCAGGAGGGATAGCCGCCCCGGCAAGCTTATCCCCAAGCCCGCCCTGCGAGGTAGCCGGCGCAGTGGTCTTATCGTCCGTCTTAGTCGGGACCGCTACGGGCATCTGGACCTGTTGCGAACTGCCCGGCGCTGCCTCGCCCGGATTGAGGATGGAAGGCGGCGGAGGCTTGGTACCCTCTTCGCCATTGCCGGGCTTGGCATCTCCCATCGCAACCTCGTGGGTGTCCTCGGGGTCGAGATAGCCGTGCATTTCGTTCTTGTCGTGAATTGCAATAGCCTGACCCAAAGCAGCGATGCGGACCTGAGTGACACGATCGCCTTCAAAGCGCACGAACCGCACCGTCTGCGGCGCGTGCCCGTAGATCCACTCTTCGTAGTGCCGGTCCGTCGTGCCGGGTACCAGTTCGCGAAGCTTCGATTCGGGCGCTCCCGCCGCGGCCAACACCATCTTGTGGTTCATGCCGACCAGCACATCGTGCTGCGAAACGGCTTCCTTAAGAAACGGGGGCAGGCTGTCGGCGAAAGCCTCCGCGGAACTCTTCACCCCGAAGTCGATGATCGGATCGAGCAGCGCCTTCACTTCAGGCGCGCTCACCTCCGGAAGCCCACCCTCGAACAGCAGCGTGACACGGCAGCCTGTAACCTGCGCGCCATCATCGGCAACCATCGCCGTGTCGTTCAGTTCGATGTGGCGCAGGAAGCGGTGCTTCAAATACGGTCCCCCATTCAGGTCGAAGATGATCCGGTCGGACTTTACCGTGACGGCGGTAATCGCGACACGGTCCCCGGGGCTCGCTGCGGTGCCCTTCTTGTAAATCATCTGTTTGTAGGCCTCGCCACCGGGCTTCAGATTCCCATTCGCCATCAGGACTAGAGAATCGCCCAGCGGCAAAGCCCGGTGAGCAAACCCCTGCTCCGCCTCCAGGTCGCGAATCAGTTCGCGGCGTCCCCGTTCCGTGATTGGCGCGGATGGCAACTCCACTCGCGTGGGATGAAATTCCGTAGACATGTCAGCCGTGGCTGACTTTTCGCCAACTACGAAGACCTGCGCGTGAGCGAGCGGGGCCGAGCCAGCGGCAGCCATCGCTAGCAGGCCGAGCACCGGCGTGAGAAACGCGTATGTTGTTGCCGGACGAAAGGCCATAGCTGGCACCTCGTATACACAGAATCTTGCGCCTTCTCTTCGTTTTTTACAAGAGAAGCATGTCGTCCTGAGATGCGGAACTTCCCTTTGCGAGATTCTTCCAGTTTTCCTGATGGTCCTGGAAGTTTCGCATCATGAACATTCCGCGAGAGACAGCGCACAAACAAGTATCTGCCCGCCGGCATCGCAATTCGCGTCGCGTGACAAACAAATGACAAACATCAGAAGGCTGCGGAGAATTCTACTCGCCAGAGTTGTCGGCAGCCGGGGTTTGCGGCGTCATTGGAAGTATCTGCACCAGCGACGCCGGGTTCACCGGCTGAGCCACCTGGGCAGACTGCTCCATCGCAACGTGCGCGGCCGGCGGCGGGATGGTGACGTCATATCCCGCGGGGATAATCGGCGGATGAGTATAGTTCCACGCGTAGTCGCTGGTAACCCGAATCAGAATGGGAATCGCACCCACCAGCACCAGAATGGAAAACAGAGCGGCACCCGGGCCATAAGCTCCTCCGGTAAGCCACGCCGGCCCTACCGCCCGCGTATCGACCACCGAAGTAAACGCCGTATCGCTTCCCATCGGCAGCCCGAACATCACGGACGTGCACGCAACCCACGCAAAGTGCAGCCCCCAAAGCAGCCACAATCCGTGCGTGCGAAGCCAGCAGATACAGAGCAGCAGAGTGGCAAGCATCTCGACCAGAATCCGGGTCCCGTCAGGAGTGCCGTACGGCGTCTGGATCAACGCAGCGTGAATCGCAGCCAGCGCAACGAGAATCAGCGTAGCCCGCACCGGTCCGGTCGCCTCGATCAGCCGCTGAAAGCCGTACCCATAGATGCCGAGCGCATGCACAAGCGTAACCAGAGCCAGCGTGAGCAGGCTCAGCCCCAATAGAAAAAAGGCCCTCGGCGCAGTCCAGAGATGCACGTTCAGGCTTCGCGTCAGCGCCATTGGGATCACCGACCCAACCGCAAGTCCCCAGCCGATCGCCGCTCCGGTCGCCCATTCCGTGCGCGAAGTAGCCCGTTGTGGAAACCCAAGCGCCAAGCGCAGCGGCGCGCGCCGGCGTTCGATGGCGCGCAACAGTGAGAGCCCGCAGACGACAAGGAACAGCAGGCAAAGCGCCTCGATCAGCGGCTGGAAATCGGCAAGATCGAAGCGTAGCGTAAGGCCGTTGGAGGCGCTCGCCGACAGCACACGCGCGAAGTTATACCAAGCGATGGCTGCAAGGAAGAGGGCGAACTGCAAGGGACGTGGACGCTGCCGTGGCCTGGCAAACCCCGGCGGCGCGACCGGCGGTGGAGGCGAGGGGCGCGGCGGAGGCGGAACTACGGTGCTGGGTATGTCGGGCGCCTGCAAAGTGGGTGGCCTTTGTCGCGCTAGTCGGCAGCGGTCGTGAAGAACTGCGCAATGTTGCGGAACTTCCGGTAGCGCTCTTCGAGCATTTGATCCATGGACTTGCCATCGAGCTGCGCCAGATGGAACTGGAGCCTCTCGTCGACCATCGCCATCGCGCAGGCAGGGTCGTTGTGGGTTCCGCCGTCCGGCTCCGACAGCACGTCATCGACGCAGCCAAGGTCCTTCGCGCTGAACGCCGTATACTTCAGGGCCTCGGCGGCATGCTGCTTCTTGCTCGCGTCCTTCCACATAATCGACGCACAGCCTTCGGGCGAAATGACAGTATAAATGGCGTTCTCCAGCATCAGAACGCGGTCAGCGACCGCCAGCGCCAGCGCGCCTCCCGACCCGCCTTCGCCGGTAACGGTAGCGATGGTCGGCACGCGCAGGCGTGCCATCTCCAGCAGGTTGCGCGCAATCGCCTCGCCCTGGCCCCGCTCCTCGGCACCTATGCCCGGATTCGCCCCGGCAAGATCGAGAAAAGTGAACACTGGATGCCCAAACTTCTCGGCAATCCTCATCGCACGCAATGCCTTGCGGTAGCCCTCGGGGTCCGGCGATCCAAACTTGCGCGCGACACGGTCCTTCAGCGTACGGCCTTTCAGGTTGCCGATGGCCATCACCGGACGGCCATGGAACAGCCCCATGCCGCAGGTCATCGCCGCATCGTCGGCGAAGCGCCGGTCGCCATGGATTTCGCTGAAATCGGTGAAAAGTGCTTCGATGAAGTCCATCGGATAGGGGCGATCGGGATGCCGCGCAAGTTCAGTCCTGCGCCAGGCTTCGGGCACGGTGTTCGATGCTGGCTGACCCTGCGGGAGCTTTCCTGGTTCTTGTTCTGCCATCTTCACCATTGTATCGAAGAAGCTGCATCGAACCGGACGCAACCTGCCGATTGTTGGCAACCAGACCCTTACACCGATTCCCATCAAAATCGACCGTTCCGATCCACCGGCAATCTTGGCGAATGCGCTGTTGGTCCTGTCCTGCGTGCTCCACGGGGATATGTAGCCGGCGCGTGGCCTTGGCTACCGTCTGGCAAAGACTATCGCTCCTATACACTGGCCTTTCTCTTGTGGAGGCGGCATGCGGCGTCTTGTGAGTTGGGTAAATGTCTTCGCGTTTGTCTGGTTTGCCTTTCCGGTCTACAGCATCCTGTCCTTGCAAGCGCAGACTGCAGGTAATGCCCGGATTCAAGGAACAGTGACCGATTCCACCGGGGCTGCAATCCCACACGCAAAGATCACCGCCACCAACACGACCACTGCAGTCCAGACCACCACTGAAAGCGATCCCGCGGGAGAGTATTCCGTCTCATCCTTGCAACCCGGCGACTACACCATCGAGGTAATCGCACAGGGGTTTAAGAAGCTGACTAAGACGAATGTCACGGTCGAGCCGAAGTCAACGGTCGGCCTTCAAATAAAGCTCATGGTGAATGCAGAGCGTAGTGATGACATGGGCGGTTCCGCGCCACCCCCAATGCTCATAATAATAGACACGCCATCGAAGGATGGGACAATCGTTGCAAGCCCGAGCCACACCAACCCCGCCGCGGTCCCCCTCTTCCGCGACCCCGTCCACGACGGTGCAGCCGACCCCGTCGTGGTCTATAACCGCGCCCGCAAAACCTGGTGGATGCTCTACACAAACCGCCGCGCCGACCTTGCGGACACGAACGGCGTGACCTGGGTGCATGGCACGCACATCGGGATTGCAGAGTCAGCCGACGGCGGCGCGCACTGGAAGTATGTGAGCGAGGCGGACATCCCGCTGGAGAAGCCCGACTACACCCTGTGGGCGCCCGAGGTCATCGATGTGGATGGGACGTATCACATGTTCCTCACCGTCGTACCCGGCACCTTCAGCGACTGGAACGCCGAGCGCCACATCGAGCACCTCACCAGCAAGGACCTGCTCCACTGGAGGCCGCAAGGCCAGGTGAACCTCGAGTCCGACCGCACCATCGACGCCTGCGTCTTCAAGCTGCCGAACGGCTACTTCCGCCTCTGGTACAAGAACGAGCGCATCGGGTCGAAGATCCAGTTCAGCGACTCGCCCGACCTCGTCCACTGGACCGCCAAAGGTACCGCCGTCACCACCCGCGGCGAAGGCCCGGTCGTCTTCCAGTGGCATTTCTCCTACTGGCTGATCAACGACTCGTGGGCCGGCCTCGGCGTCTTCAAGTCGGCCGACCTGACCACCTGGACCCGCCAGCCCGACAACCTCCTCCGCGAGCCTGGCACCCAGCCCACCGACCGCCAGCTGGGC
>DASWCA010000371.1:0-9186 GCA_036390355.1 Acidobacteriaceae bacterium | reverse complement strand
CGGGTGATCCATGCCGGCGCCACGGTGGTGACGACGGGGACGTTTTTGAATGGGCTGATTCATTGCGGCGAGCAGCAGTATGCTGCGGGGCGGAGTGGGGAGCCGGCTTCGGTGTTATTGGGGGAGAGTCTCAAGAGGCTTGGGTTGCGGGAGTGCCGGTTGAAGACGGGGACTCCTCCGCGGCTGGATGGGCGGACGATTGACTGGACGAAGTTTGAAGAGCAGCCGGGGGATTTGGATCCGACGCCGTTTAGTTTCAGGTTCAAGGTTCGAGGTTCGAGGTTCGAGGGAAAGACAAATACGGGGATTCTGAGCGGAGCTCAGAATGACACCTCAAAAGGTGGTGCGGGGTCGTGGGTGCCGGAGTTGCGGCAGGTGAGTTGTTATATTGCGACGACTACGCCGGAGACGCTGCGGCTGATTCGCGAGAATGTGCATCGGTCGCCGATGTATACGGGGCAGATCTCGGCGGTGGGACCGCGGTATTGTCCGTCGATCGAGGACAAGATCGTGCGCTTTCCGGAGAAGACGAAGCACCAGTTTTTTCTGGAGCCGGAGGGGTTGAACACGCATGAGGTGTATGTGAATGGCATGTCGACGAGCCTGCCGATGGAGGTGCAGGCGGCGATGGTGCATTCGATACCCGGGCTGGAGAATGCGGAGATGTTGCGTCCGGGATATGCGATTGAGTACGACGCGATCGATCCGACGGAGCTGGACCGGACGCTGGCGGTGAAGAAGTATGCGGGGCTGTTTCTGGCGGGGCAGATCAACGGGACCAGCGGGTATGAGGAGGCGGCTTGCCAGGGGTTGATGGCGGGGATCAATGCGGCGCTGTGGGCGAAGTGGGGGAAGGGACGCGCGGACGGTATACATCCCACCCATGACGGTGAAGCTGTCATGGATGGGGCACCCGGGCGTTTGGGGCTGGAGACGTTTACGCTGGACCGGACCGAGGGATATACGGGGATCCTGATCGACGATTTGATTTCGAAGGGGATGAATGAGCCGTACCGGATGTTCACGTCGCGTGCAGAGTTCCGGCTGCACCTGCGGATCGATAATGCGGACCGGCGGCTGACTCCGCATGGGCGGAGGCTGGGGCTGATCGACGATGCGGCCTGGGCGGCATATGAGGCGAAGAGGGCCCGGGCGGAGGTATTTGAACGGCTGCTGGAGACGACGAAGGTGGATGTGGAGGTTATTCCGGTGGAGTTGAAGGAGGCGCTGCGAGGTGAGGCGGATCTGCGGGGGCAGACGTATGCGCAGATGTTGAAGCGGCCGGAGGTTACGGTGGAGGGGTTGTGGCCCGCGTTGGTTGGGGTGATGGAAAATGAACCTGAGCTGTCGGTATGGGTCGAGGCGGTGCGGGCTTCTTACATCCCACCCATGACGGGGGAATCGTCATGGATGGGGCACCCGAACGGTTTGCGCGGTGCGCGACTGCCGGCTTGGGTGCGGAATGAGATGAAGACGGTGGAGACGGAGATTAAGTACGCCGGGTATCTGGAGCAGCAGCGGAAGTCGATGGCGAAGCTGAAGCGGGATGAGGAGCGAGTGATTCCGGCGGGGTTCGACTATGCGGCGTGCTCGGGCTTGTCGCGCGAGATGGTAGAGACGCTGGGGAGGGTGCGGCCGAGGACGCTGGGACAGGCGAGCCGGATTCAGGGCGTGACGCCGGCGGCGGTGAGTCTGGTGAACTGCTTTATCGAGATTCATGCCAAGAGGCAGGTGCCAGGTACTGGGCGCCAGTTACCAGGTTGAGGTGCGGACGATGGCGAAGATAAGTGCGGCGGTTCTGGGTGTTCTGTTCGTTGTGGCGGTTGCGGTGGGGGTGAGAGCGATGATGTCTGGACAGGCGCGGACGGAGAAGTTCCCGGCTCCCGTGGTGGATGAGCCGGCGAGCGGGTTGGTGCAGCGGCATTCGGAGACGGCGGTGTTTGCGGGCGGATGCTTCTGGGGCGTACAGACGACGTTTCAGCGGATCAAGGGTGTAGAGAAGACGTGGGCTGGCTACTCGGGTGGGGCTAAAGAGACTGCTAATTACGGGGCGGTGTCGAGCGAGACGACGGGGCATGCGGAGAGCGTGAAGGTGGCGTTCGATCCGTCGAAGATCAGCTATGGGACGCTGCTGCGGGTGTTCTTCTCGGTGGTGCACGACCCGACGCAGTTGAACCGGCAGGGGCCGGACGTGGGGACTTCGTACCGGTCGGTGATCTTCTTTACAACGCCGGAGCAGGAGAAGATTGCGCGGGCCTACATTGCGCAACTGGATGCGGCACACGCGTTTCCGAAGAAGATTGTGACCGAGGTGGTGCCGCTGAAGGCGTTCTATGACGCGGAGGAGTATCACCAGGATTATGCCGAGAAGAATCCGGATAATCCGTATATCCAGGTGTGCGATATTCCGAAGGTACACGCGCTGCAGGCGCAGTTTCCGGAGCTGTTCCAGGAATACGGAAAGAAGTGATCAGTTGACAGTTCTCAGTTGTCAGTTGACAGGGGCAGGCGATGTGGAATCGGTCGGTGCCGGTGGATGGGATGTTGGCGCATGTGAGCTATCGGAATGTGGCGGAGGCGATGGCGTGGCTGACGCGGGTGTTTGGGTTCGAGGAGCATTACCGGTATGGGGTGGATGGCGACCGGGTGAACGGGGCGCAGATGCCTCTGGGCGAGGCGTACGTGATGCTGCGGACGCGCGTGGGTCGACTCCGGCGGAGCTTGGGTTTGGCACGCAGTCGCTGACGGTGTTTGTGGAGGATGTGGAGGCGCACTGCGCGAGGGCGAAGGCCGGGGGAGCAAGGATTGTGGAGGAGCCGCACGAGACGGAGTACGGGGAATTCCAGTACGCGGCGCTGGATCTGGATGGGCACCACTGGCTGTTTTCGCGGCACGCTCGGGATGTGGCGCCGAAGGAGTGGGGAGCGGTGGTGGCGAAGGGTTGAGGCTCGGTGGCTACCAGATGCGGCGGACGCCAAACTGATCGAGTTTGGCGTCGATGCTAATTACGGGAATGTCGAGCGCGAGGGCCTGGGCGGCGATCATGCGGTCGAACGGATCGCCGTGATCAGCGGTAAGACGGCCGGCGCGAAGTGCGGTTTCGGCGCTTATCGGGACGAGAACAAAGCCGACTTCCTGCAGTGCCTCCAGAAACCGGACCTCAAGGGCCTCAGCTTCGGGCAACTTACCGATGCGTACCTTGGTTGCAATCTCCCAGGCGGAGGCCGCCGAGACAAGAATCTCGGTGGACTTGTCTCGAAGGATTTCCGATGCTTCTTTACTCAGCGATTTAGTCGAGATGAAGGACCACAGCAGCGTGTGGGTATCGAGCAGAACGGTCAATCTTCTTCTCCACTCCAGCCCTTTGGAAGCGGCTCAAAGATGGCATTCGTCGGGACGTAGCCAGGGATTTCCATTGAGCCGAGGCGCCTTTTTGCGACAGGTTTAATGGGTTCAAGTTTGGCGACGGGGAGCTTTTTGCGGCCGGAGGTGATGATGACGGTCTCGCCCTTCTGCGCCTTCTTGACGAGGGCGGAGAGATTGGTTTTGGCTTCGAAGATGGTGGCTTTGACCATGAGACCTCCTCGTTAACTGCTAAGTTAGCTTAGCTAAGATAGAGAAGGGTGTCAAGCCAGCGACCGTTCTATTGCGTGACTTCGCCTTCGGGTTCGTCGGTGGGGTTTTCGATTTCGGCGTGGAAGCCTTCGAGGAGCCGTTCGACAAAGGCTTCGGCATCGGTGTCGGGATGCTGGAGTTTTTGGGCAAGAGCGATGTGGCGGGCGAGGTCGGCGAGCACGATGCCCCAGGCAAAGGGGTCTTCCCAAGCGCCGGAGCGGATGCTGACGTGCTGGCCCTGTTCGGCGATCCAGACGCGGAGGACTTCGAAGGATGCTTTGTCGCGGGCGGCGGCGGGCGGGATGTCGAGCTGTTTGGTGGGGGGCATTCGTCACCTTCTTTGGAGCAACATTATCAGCCTTCTTCGTCCTCGATCATGCGGCGCAGGTCGTCTGCTGTCGGGACGCCCGGCATTCCTAGGAGCTTTGAAGGCTCCGCAATGATGTCTTGAATCCGGCTTAGTTTTTGCTGTTGTTCGCCCAAACTCTTAGCCCACACCCGTTTCTCTTTGAAGGCGTAGACAAGCATGTCAAGGAGTTGCTCGCGCGTGAAGCCCGCGAGCTTAGCTCGTGCATCATCCTCGTCGAACTCGGGAAGGTACTTGTCGAGGTTATCGCTCATTTGTGAATAATCCTATTCGCATGTGGGAAAGAAGGCCGGGATGCCTCATTGCTGGTGCATTTGCCGGTGTTGCGGTGCGTCTGGTGAGGGAAGACAATAAGCCATTATGGCATCAATCGTTCAGCTCAATGCCTCAGAGGGACTACCCTCGTCTGTCCACACGGAGGTCGCGATCCTTGGCGCGATGTTGTTGGATAGCGTGGCGATCTCGGACGCGACGGCGAAGCTAAAGGCCGATGATTTTTCGCTGGATTCGCACCAGCGGGTATATCGGACGATGGTGGACCTGATGGCCAAGGGCCACGGGATCGATTACACGACGGTGCGGGCCGAACTTGAGCGGCGGCGGGAGATCGATTCGATCGGCGGGCCGGCGTATCTGGCGTATCTCAGCGAGGGGATTCCGCGGAACTTCAACATCGAGAGCTATGTCCGGATCGTGAAGGACAAGAGCCTGCTGCGGCAGTTGATGGGCATCTTCCATGATGGCGGGATTCGTGCGGCAGACCAGAGCGAAGACGCGATCACGGTGCTGGGGGATGTGGAGGCGCTGCTGGCGGATGTGGCCGACTCGGCGATCCAGCGCGGGCTGGCGGGGATTGGCGAGATCGTTGCGTCGAGCTTTGGGTCGATCGACAAGCTGTATGAACAGGGCCGTGAGATCACCGGGCTGGCGACGCATTTTATTGAGTTCGACCGGATGACGAGCGGGTTGCAAGAGTCTGAGCTGATTGTGATTGCGGCCCGGCCGAGCATGGGTAAGACGGCATGGGCGATCAACATTGCGCAGAACGCGGCGATCCGCGACGGCAGGGTGGTGGCGGTTTTCTCGCTGGAAATGTCGAAGGAGAGCCTGCTGCGGCGCTTGCTGGCGAGCGAGGCGCAGGTGAACTCGCGGAAGATCCAGACAGGCTTTCTGCCGAAGGAAGACAAGGGCAAGTTGCTGAGCGCGCTGGAGCGGCTGATGGAGTCGAAGATGTTCATCGATGACACACCCGGAATTACGCTGGCGGAGATGCGGGCGAAGGCGCGGCGGCTGAAGCAGCAGGAGGGGCGGCTGGATTTGATCGTGATCGACTACCTGCAGTTGATGACGGGGACGAACACTTCGGGGAAGAAGGGCTTCGAGAACCGCACGCAGGAAGTCAGCTCGATTTCGCGCGGGCTGAAGGCGCTGGCGAAGGAGATGAAGGTGCCGGTGGTGGCGCTGAGCCAGCTCTCGCGCGGAAGCGAGCAGAGGACCGGCGACAAGAAGCCGCTGCTGAGCGATCTGCGCGAGTCGGGATCGATTGAGCAGGATGCGGACGTGGTGGCGTTCATCCATCGCGAGGAGTACTACGATCGCGAGAATGAAGACCTGAAAGGCAAGGCGGAGATCATTGTGGCCAAGCAGAGGAACGGGCCGACAGGCAGCGTCCACCTGCTGTACCTCTCGGATTACACGCTGTTCGCGAACCCGGCGACCGATGCGGGCGGGTACTGAGCATTGCGAGTCATTCTCTTTGGCGCGACGGGGATGGTGGGGCAGGGCGTGCTGCGGGAGTGCGTCCTAGACCCCGAGGTGACTGCGGTGCTTTCGGTGGTGCGACGTGCTTCCGGACCTGAGCTGGGGCGGCGCAGCGAGAAAGTACGCGAACTGATTACAGATAATTTTCATGACTTTTCGAAGGTTGAGGCACAGTTTGCGGGGTATGACGCGTGCTTCTTCTGCCTGGGGGTGTCTTCGATTGGGATGAAGGAGCCTGAGTACCGGCGCGTGACGTACGACATCGCGGTAGCGGCGGCTTCGGCGGTGTCAAGGATGAATCCTGGCATGACGCTGGTTCATGTGTCGGCTGCGGGAGCGGACTCGAGCGAGCGCGGGCGCGCGATGTGGGCCCGGGTGAAGGGCGAGACGGAGAATGCCGTGCTGCGGATGCCGTTCAAATCGGCCTACGTGTTTCGGCCCGCCCTGATCATTCCGATGCATGGCATCAAGTCGAAGACCGGGCTGTATCGCGTGATCTACGGTGGGTTGAGGCCGATTTTGCCGCTCCTACTGCGTGCTTTCCCCAAGCACGTAACAACGACCGAACAGATTGGGTTCGCGATGCTGCGTGTGGCAAAGCATGGCTATTCGAAGCAGGTACTAGAGTCGGGGGATATTGCGAGTGTGTGAGGCCTGGTCTGGAGATAGTGGGAACGGTGAGTAGCTGGATTGAGGTGTCGGAAGAGCGGCTGGCGGGGAACTTTCGGGCGGTCACGGATGCGGCTGGCGCGGAGACGGAAGTGCTGGCGGTGGTGAAGGCGAATGCGTACGGGCATGGGGCGGATGTCTGCGCAGTGGCGCTGGCGCGGGCGGGGGCGCGGTGGCTCGGTGTGGCGTGTGCGAGCGAGGGCGCGCCGGTGCGGCGAGCGCTCGATACGGCTGGATTTGCGGGCGAGCGGGCGCCGGAGATTCTGGTGTTGTGCGGGTTGATGGCGGAGGATGTGGCGGTGGTTGTGGAGCATGGGCTGACGCCGGTGGTATGGACTCGGGAGCAGGCGGAGTGGCTGCGCGGGGCGGGCGTCGCGGTGCATGTCGAGGTGGATACGGGAATGGGGCGGCAGGGTGTTCGTGAGGGCGCGGATTTGGGTGCGTTGCTGGACACGATCGGCGCGGCTGGACTGGTGCTGGATGGGGCGATGACGCACTTTTTGGCGGCGGAGGTAGTGGGCTCGGAGAAGACGCGCGAACAGGAGCGGCGGTTTGCAGGGGTGATTGCGCAGATACGGGAACGAGGACTGCGTCCGAAGTGGGTTCATGCGGGGAGTTCGTCGACGGTGGATAATCCGGCGCGGGACTCGGCGTGGCTGCCGGAGTTAGCGAAGAGCGTGGGCGCGCAGGCGATGATGCGAAGCGGGATTGCGCTGTATGGGTACTGCCTGCCGATTGAGGGCGCGGATGCGGGTATGGGCCCGCGGATTCGGGCAAAGGTGAAGCCGGTGATGCAGTGGAAGACGCGTGTGCTGGATGTGCGCGAGGTTTCGGTGGGCGAGACGGTGGGCTACAACGCGACGTTTACGGCGCCAGGGCCGATGCGGCTCGCGCTGCTGCCGGTGGGCTATTCGGACGGGCTGCGGCGGGAGCTTTCATCCACTAACGAGCGGCCGGGCGGGTGGGTAGTGATCCGGGGGCACCGGGCGGCGGTTGTTGGGCGGGTCTCGATGAACCTGACGCTGGTGGATGTGACGGGAATCGACGGCGTGCGGCTGGGGGATGAGGTACTGCTGTTGGGCGATGGCGCGACGGCAGACGACCATGCGCGGGTGGCGGGGACGATCTCGTACGAGATTCTTTGCGGCGCGCGGGCGGGTCAAGAAGCGGTGATCGTCTAACGTCACTTTTTTGCAGCAAGAGGAGCGGCGATTGGCTTGATGTCTGCTGTCGGCGATGCCAGGGACAGGGCAACGATGGTATCGACGGTGTTCGGGTTTCCGTCCAGCGCTACTACAAGGCCTGCAGATGTCTGCGTACACGCAGCTTTTCCGCCCGTAAGTACTGAACAGTCCAATACCTTCGCCGGGAGAGCCGGCAGCGTCAGCGAATTGCCGCTGGGATTGAGAATATGAAGATAAATCGTCCGGTCGCGGTACGTTGAAACGCCGAAATCGCCTGGGAGGTAAGGGCCGCCGCGGGTGGCGTAGATGCTCTGACCGTACAGCTTCAGCCAATCGCCAACTTCGCGGAGACGCTCGGCCTGTGCCGGCTCGATCTGACCGTCGGGACGCGGGCCCACGTTAAGCAGCAGATTTCCATCGCGTCCGACGGCGCCAACCAGCAGACGAACGACGTCGTCGCGCGACTTGATCTTCGCATTCGGCTGATATCCCCAGGCACCTGTCGTCAGGGTCGTGCAAAGTTCCCAGGGATGCTGATTGTCGAAGTTGCCCATGGCTCCGTCGCCTTCGCGCGATAGAAAGTCCGCCGGAGCGTCGGTGCGGTCGTTGACGATGATCGACGGCTGAAGCTTCCTCAAGTTGCTGACCGCCTCATCATCCTGCCAGGAAAAGGATCCGGCGTAGTGCTGGTCCCTGGGCCTGCCGTGCCAGCCTCCTTTGAACGTGACTCCGTTGAATCCAAGCCAGTCTTCGCCACCTCCGTCGAACCAGAGGATATCCAGCCTGCCGTAGTGAGCGGCCAACTCATTGAGTTGGCGATGATACTGCTCGCGCATCTCGACAGCGTTTGGTTGATAGAGATCGGGAAAGAAGAATCCGGGGAATCGCCAGTCGAGCGGCGAATAATAAAGTCCCACGTGCAGCCCGGCTTTGCGAATAGCGGTAACGTAGTCCGCAACAAAATCGCGGTGAGCCGCCGACTTCATCGCCGTAAAGGTGCTACCTGGATCATCAAACAGAGCGAAGCCGTCGTGATGGCGCGCGGTCAGTACGGTGTACTTCATGCCGGCCGTTTTGGCGACGGCGGCCCACGCGGCGGGATCAAACTTGTCGGGATTGAATTGGCCGGCCAGCTTGGCGTACTCGTTGACAGGAATCTGCTCGTTCCACTGCACCCATTCGCCGCGGCCGGGGATGGAATAGACTCCCCAATGCATAAAGAGGCCGAACTTGGCATCGCGCCACCACGCGATGCGGGAGGCTGCGGCAGGGTCGGAGATTGTTGTCTGCTGCTGCCCCAGGGCTGCCGATGTGATGCCGAGGATGATCGATAAGGCCCACGTGACCCTTACTGCTGCCGCACAAATTTTCATATTGTCCCGTTCTCGATGGAGTGTAGCCACAAGGAAGTTTTCCGCGCCTATTAGATTATCTCTTCCAGAAATGCCGCCGATGCGTCGGCCCGGATTTGCTTCGCGGCGGCACTCACCGTTAACATCGGGTCTGGAACGAGAGGGGTTTTCGAGATGAGTGAAGGAAACAATGCGGCTCGCCGCACGGAAGACATAGCGCTGGATTTGCTGAAATTTG
>DASWCA010000370.1:0-4142 GCA_036390355.1 Acidobacteriaceae bacterium | reverse complement strand
TTACCGCGTCGTGACCCTTTGCACGGGCGACATGGGGTTCCAAGCAGCGAAGACCTACGACCTCGAAGTCTGGCTGCCGGGCCAGAACGCCTACCGGGAGATTTCCTCGTGCAGCAACTGCGAGGCGTTCCAGGCGCGGCGTATGCAGGCGCGCTTCCGCAACGAGAAGGGCAAGCCAGAGCTGGTGCACACCCTGAACGGATCCGGGCTTGCCGTGGGGCGCACGCTGATCGCGATCATGGAGAACTATCAGCGCGCCGATGGCGGCGTGGACATCCCGCCTGCGTTGCAGCGGTATATGGGCGGACTCAAGGTCATCGAACCGGCGCGCTGATCGATAGCGCTGGTAGAATGCGCCCGAATCGGAGAGGTGCCGGAGCGGTTGAACGGGCCGGTCTCGAAAACCGGAATACGCGCAAGCGTATCGTGGGTTCGAATCCCACCCTCTCCGCCAGGCCCTATCAATCGTATTCTGATCTTCCCGTCGCTATAGCTTGGCCTTGAAGTACTCCCATTGCTTCTTCTGTTGGGTCATGAAATTCGTAAATGGCGGATGGCTTCGCAGGTTGTCGAGGTTGGCATCCCTCTCGAAGAGCGTATAGCACGGAAACCCGTCGTCCGCGGCCTGCTGCAAATACTTCAGTGCCAGCTCGGGCTTGTTCATCCGGGCGTAAGCGGACCCGATGATGTACGCTGTGTGGTGGAAGTGCGAATAGCCTTGCTCTTTCGTGAGGGCTTCGCGAATCCACTCCTCGGCCTTGTGCGGATTCCGCTCTGCGACGGCCAACAACGCCTGCATGCTAGCGAGGAGGCCTCCTCTATCATCCGGATCCTTCTGAAGGAACTCCGCGACTCTCTCTTTAGCCTCTTCCCTCCGGCCGAGCTGGAACAGGGCGAAGGACGTCTGGAAGGCCCAGAGCGACGGGTAGAACCGCTGCGCATCGCGAAGGGCCGCTAAGGATTCTTCGTATCTGCCTTGGTACAGGAGATTGATGCCCGCGCGGAAGCGGGCCCCGGTGTGGAACGGGTCGAGGGCCACGGCTTTCTGGACCTCCTCCGCAGCCTTGTCGAGCAGGCAGACGTGGTTGTACAGGTTCGCAAGTTGGTGATGCGCCTCGGCAAGGCTGGGGTTCAGCTCGAGCGCGTGACGATATTGCTGCACCGAGCGCTCATACGCCCAGTGATTGGTAGAGGACGACAAGAGAAGGCCGCGGGCCACATAGGCCTCGGCGAGGTTCGGGTCCAGTTGAAGGGCCTTCTGCACGGCCGCGAAGGCTTTCTCCTCCCATTCCCTGTTCTGCGGTTCGAAGCTGAACGCGCGACGTTGGTACGCGGAGCCCAGTGCGGCGTGGGCAGCCGCAAAGTTCGGATCAAGTGTCACGGCCTTTTCCAGGAGCCGAATGGCTGCTTCATTGTCGTCCCGTTTCAGCAAGCCGACGTGGGACTGCGCACGTAGGTATTGGTCGAAGGCCTCCGGACTCACCGACTGACTCCGCGAAAGGCGGGCCCTCTCCTGCGGAATCAGTTGGACATCCATCTGGCGTGCCAGGTCACGCGCAATCTCGATCTGTAGAGCCGAAAGCGCGCTCACGTCGCGATCGTATGACCTGGCCCACCGGTGCTGGTCTGTTGCAGCTTCGATTAATTCCGCCGTGATCCGAACCTGTTTGCCGGCGCGTCGGACCGTGCCCGCGACCACGGCGTCCACTTTGAGTTCTCGGGCAATCTCGGGCAGAGGCGTCTTGTCCGTCTTGTAACGCATCGCCGACGTGCGCGAAATGACGTGGAGCGCGCTCACCTGAGCCAGTTCCGTTGTCAGGGCGTCGGTCACGCCGTCAACGAGATACTCCTGAGTGGGATCTCCTGTCATGTTTTCCAGTGGCAACACCGCGATCGCTTCGATCCGCGTCGCACGGGCACTGCTGGAATACCTTCCCTTCCACACGTTCACCGCAAATCCGAAAAGCAATGACAGAACAAGAGCTGCCGTGCCCAATGCAGCCCATCGATTTCGCCACCAGGGGAGCAGAGGGCGTATGGCTGTCTCTGATCCAGCCTGGTCATTCCCGGACGGCCCTGGAGATTTTTCCCGTGCGGCCAATGAGTCGGGAATAGCCCCGCTTTCTACTTGGGAGATGAATCGGTACCCGCGCTTTGGCAGGGTCTCGATAAAGCGTGGAGTTTCCGCTGAATCATTCAAGGCGTCGCGTAGCCTGTTGATGGCGTTGTTCAGCCCGTGGTCGAAATTGACGAACGTGTCGTTCGGCCAGAGCTTTTGGCGGAATTCATCGCGTGTGACCACGTTGCCGGGACGTTCCAGCAGCATGGCGAGAACTTGAAGAGGTTGATCCTGCAGCCGGATTCGTCGGCCGTTCTTGAGGAGTTCTCCTGCGCGGAAATCGACTTCAAACGGCCCGAAGCGGGCGGGCGGGGCGGACGCAGAGGGGGTGGGCATGGCGGGCCATCGGTGTGCCAGCGAGTCTAGCACTCCCGATAGTGACCGAAAAGCGATAAGTGTTTCTTCTCCCACCCACAAAAGACTGTCTCCTCAAAGAGATAGCCCGGGAGATTCATGGGTGGAATTGGAGATTCCTGCGGGATTGCTTCATCCCGCCGATTGCGCGAAGGTCAGCCTGCCTGCGCAAGAAACGCGCGGATACAGGAGAAACGATCATGACAAGAGACCTTCGATGGACAGGTTCCTTTCTTGCATTTGTCGGCTTGCTGGTGTGCTTGTTCTTCCCGCACCGAGCGGCCGCACAGCAATTCTCAGCCTGGTCGGCACCGGTCAATCTCAACGCCCTCACACTGAGCGACGGCACCCCTTGTCCGGCCGTCGTCAACTCAGCTTCCGACGACAACCACCCAACCATCTCCAAGGACGGCTTGAGTCTCATCTTCCAGTCGAACCGTCCGGGCGGCTCGGGCGGAGTCGACCTCTGGGTCACCGAGCGCGACAGCCTGGACGATTGCTGGCTGCCACCGTTCAACCTGGGACCGATTGTGAATAGCGCTTTCAACGATGCCACTCCCAGCCTTACCACCGACGGCCACTGGTTGTACTTCCAGAGCAACCGGCCGACTTGGTTGACAGCCGACGGCATTGCCGTTCCAAGTTGCGGAGGGGGCGATCTGTACGTCTCTCATCGGCACGACAAGCGCAACGACCGCGGCTGGGAAGCTCCGGTCAACCTGGGCTGCACGATCAACACGCCGGGCTTTGACCAGGCAGGCCCCCTTCACTTCGAGGACGATGCAACAGGCATCCACTTTCTCTATTTCACGAGCCGGCCCATCGGTGCGAGCGACGTCCTTTTCGACATCTACGTGAGTACCTGCACGGCAGACCTCGCCATCTGCAACACCCCTGACACCTGGGGGCCGGGAGTACCCGTGGGAACACCCACACGTGATAAACCCACCGACGGACTGAACTCTCTGTCTCGCGACACGCGAACCGCTATCCGGCGGCGTGATGGCCTGGAGATGATCCTCTCCACCGGTCGTCCGGACAGCCTCGCGAGCGAGAACCTGTGGGTTTCCACGCGCGCCACAACGCAGGACCAAAACTGGTCGGACCCGGTACCTATCAACTGTGAGTGGCAGCAAAACGTGACTGCAATACTTAACTTAACGCTGCCGCCATTGCCCTGTCCTTCTTGGGCTCCTGTCGACCCTCCCGGGACAACTGTATTCGTCAACTCCCCGGCTTTCGACGGGGCGCCGGCGCTCTCCTGGGACGGCCTGACGCTATACTTCTTCTCGGAGCGTACGGACCTCCCCGGCTTCAAAGGCGGCCGGGACCTATACGTCAGCAAGCGAACGAAGCTTCCCGATTAGCTTCAACGGCAGGGTCAATGGCGGTAGTGGTGTCATTTCCAAATGACACCACTACCCAATGGCCTAGAAGGGGTCGGGACGCTTTGTGATGGGCAGGAGCGACACGACTCCCCACATCGATAGCAGGGGCGACGGCGATAACGACTAAGGTCGCCGCAATCCGCGCGATACCAAGAGTCTTGAAATTGCGAAGGGAGGATTACGAAATGAGAAAGCAGAGCTGGATTCGATTCGCAAGCGCTGGTTTCTGCCTGAGTTTTGCGCTGGCACTTGGATTACCGCCGACCGCGAGCGCGCAGCAA
>DASWCA010000369.1:0-4577 GCA_036390355.1 Acidobacteriaceae bacterium | reverse complement strand
ATCCACGTCGGGATGTTCCTTGCCAAAGGCCACCAGCGATTTTGCGACCTGCTTCGGGGTCGTCAGCCCCAGGTCGGCGATGAAGCTGCGATGGGTTGCGTTGGGCAGGTAGATGTCGAGGACGTTGCGGGAGAAGTCGGCGCAGTTATGAAACAGCAGGTTGAAATGCCCGACGTTTCCGCGGTCGTTGAAGATGGCGATGAAGCGTTCGTCCTGCTCCGCCGTACTCGTCACCTCGAAGCCGTGGATCGTCCGGTCGTACGAGGACCCCACAAGCTGCACCCACTCGCCGCCGGGCGCCAACCCCTTCCGGTTGTCGGGCGCGATTGCCTCCAGATGCTCTCTACGGTATGCGTCGCGCAAGGTGGCGACCTGGGCACGATCGACGGAGGCGGGCACTTCGTCTGCGTCATCCACTGCGTATAGATATGGAATCAGCGGGATCGCGATCCAGTCGAACCTGCCGATCTTGTGGTAACGGCTGATCACCACGCCGTACTCGCCGGCCTGGCATGGCCGCAACTCGGTGGGAGACGCCGCGCAGACGTGATTCAGATACACCGCTGCGTGGCCGGTGGGGTTGAACGCGCCAAAACCGCCAAACGGCTCTTCCATCAGGAGCGCCACGGATGCGTGGGCCGCGATTCCCTGCATCAGCAGGAGAAGCACAGCAGACCCATGGCTCCACCGCCGAGTCGGCAAACGTTGCCGAATCGTTTGCAGGAAGCTGCGATTTTGACTTCTCTTTGCCTGGCCCATTTCAGTACTCGCCCGAAGTTGCCCAGCCGCACGATACGACTTAGCAGCCAATTTACGCTCGACTTGTACCCTGCACGACATTAGATGCCATTTCTTCCCGTTTCCTCTGTATCCGAGGACACGGGGCGCAATCTCTCGATTGCACAATGGGATGAACCCAAATTGCGCTTGCAGGTTGCGTGAAGACGCGAGATCCGGCTGGCGAAGGCCGGATCCCGGGGCACAAATTAATCTGATTTTCTTTATTTGGGATTAGCTTGCTGTTGCTGCTGTTGCAGTTGCTGCAACTGCTGATAAATCTGCTGCGGAGTCTTGACTCCATTTGGAGATTGCGGGTTGCTGGTGTCCGCGGAGCCCGTATCCGTGGCTCCGCCGGCCGCCGGCGAGGCGGAGGGATTCGGTGCCGCGCCAACAGAAAATAACGGTCGGCTGGCCGGACTCACCCCGGGGGCAGGGGCCGGCGCAGGCGGCGTGGGCCGCTGGCTTGGTTGAGGCGCTTCGGATGCGGTGTCATCGTCTGCGCCACGTGGATTTGGGTTGGGAGGCGTTGGGCCGCCCTGTCGCGGCGTCAGGATCAGCTCCGCGGGAGCGTAGGCAGCAGTCTCCATCAGAATCATGTTGCTGCTGGTCCCGTCCAGCAGCTTTGCCAACACTTCCACCGGCGCCGAGGGGCCATACTTCCCGAAGACACGCTCGTCGATCATGGCCCCGGTAATCTTCATTCCGGTCTGGCGGGAGACGTCGCGCAGAATCTGATTCAGGCTCGAGTTATCCGCAGTGATCTCGAGCTTCCCTTCGGAGTAGACGACCTGCGCGGGGTGAGCGGCCTTTGGCGCGGCGGTAGGGCTGATCGCCGGAAGCGTCGACTGGCCAGACGCCACCCCAGCTCCCAAAAGGATAAGCAGACAGGCGCGACGCGTTGTGGCACTCGAATCCATGGTCTTACCTATACGGTATAAGACGGCCGCAACCGCAGAAACATTACCCAGAAGTGTAGTCCTGAACACTATTAACTAACACTGGGAGGCGGTGAAATTTTCTGTTGCATCAAAGTCCGTCCAGATACACCGCCGGAGTCATTCCAGAGTCCAATGTGAGGATTCGCAGTTCGCGTGTACTAGACTGGAGCCTTGAGAATGCGCGTGCACAAGTCCCGAAACCTAAGCCGCTCCAGGTACTTCGGCGCGCGCTTTCACCTTGCATCGCTCGCGATTTCGCTGCTGATCGCGTCGAGCGCGTTCGCTCTCGCGGAAAGCTGCACAACCCAGTCTGCTCTTGCTCCGGCTGAGCGCACTGCACTGGCCGATGTGGCTCGCAATCTCGCCACAAAGGTGCAGGCAAACGACGCGGCGTCTTTGAAGACGGTCGCCGTTGCAGAGCTGGCGAAGGACTTTGGCGCGCTGCAGTACCTGGTGGCGGTGACCGCGCCCAAGCTCGCCGGTGGAGTCGCGACGGTCGAGCAGGTCTATATTCTCGACGCAACCAATTTAAAGTCGGCCACCGACGCCGATTTCTTCTGCTCCCTGAACAAAACGACGATGGAGACGCAGTTCGTCATTCCCGCGCTGCCTCCGGGGAGATATGCATTTGCGATGGTGTCCATCGCAAATGTGCCGGGTTCGGCGAAGACGGCTCCGTGGCGACTATCTTTCCTCTTGCGGCAGGAGCCGCCGAATCAGGGCAACTGGATGCTCGCCGGCCTCTATCCCAAGGCGCTCACGGCAGCCGGACACGACGGTCTCTGGTATTGGACGCAGGCACGGCAGATGGCGAAGGACAAGCAGGCATGGAACGCGTGGCTTTACTACCAGAGCGCGCAAACGCTGCTCCAGCCCGCGGATTTCGTCATGAGTACGCATCTTGACAAGCTTCGCACCGAAGCCGCCGCAGCAGCGCCACCGGCCCTTTCCGAAGGCATCAGCGCGGACGCGCCACTGGTGGTCAAGGGCGCGGCCGGCGCTGAATATCGCTTCACCGGCCTGGCACTGGAGGAGTCCCAGGCAGAATCAAGCCCGGACATCGCAGTCCATCTGCGCGTCGAACCGTCGGCCGATCCAGCCGCCGCGCGCACGCGCAATGCCGACGCCGCAAGCGCACTGCTCGCCGCCTATCCGGAGTTGCGAAAGCCCTTCCACGGGGTCAGGGTCTACGCCGAGGCGCCCGGCCAGAATCCCTTCACCACAGAACAGCCCATCTCCGAAATCAAATAGAAACCTCCTCAGTTACATACTCATCATCCCCGCGGGCGCCGCATGATCGGCGCGAGTCTCATTGCGCCTATAGCGTTTCCCACCTCGAACCTCGAACCCTGAACCTCGAACCTGGACTTGTGTCTATGCGCCGACACCGCAGGATGCTATCTTGGGAAACGTTTGTAATTCGGCCCAGATCGAAGTTTGCCGGGATGCTTTTCAGCACGAGGGAAATTCGCATCTTACGAATCTATCTGTCATGGTGTAGAAAGAGCGACGATGTTCAAAACGGCGAAACAGGAAAAGTCACTGGGACAGGCGATCCGGGAACGGCGCGCTACGCCGAGTTTCGATGGCACCCCGATTCCACCCGAAGACCTGCGCAAGATCCTCGATGCCGGTCTCAGCGCTCCCAGCGGATATAACATGCAGCCGTGGCGCTTCATCGTCGTGCAGGGCGAGGAACAGAAGAAGCGCCTGCGCGCCGCGTCCTACAACCAGGGCAAGGTGGAGGAAGCCTCTGCCGTGATCGTGGCCTGCGGTGACGCCGATGGCTGGCGCAAGGACCTCGATCTGATGCTGTCCAAGGGACGCGAAGGCGGGATGCCCGAGGGCTACGCCGCCCAGGCGCGCAGCAGCGTTCCCAACTACCTCTCGAATTTCTCCAGCGACGAGATGCACGGATGGCTGAATAAGATGGTGATGATCGCCACCACCCACATGATGCTGATGGCCGAAGTGATGGGTTACGACACCGCACCGATGGAAGGCTTCGAGCAGGCCAAGGTTCACGAAGTCCTCCGCCTCCCGCTCAGCTATTGGGTAGTAGCTCTCCTCGCCATCGGACACTTGAAAGGCCCCGACAAATTCAACGGGGGCCGCTTCGACATGAGCCACACGGTCTTCGGCGAAGAGTTCGGCAAACCCCTCAAGTAAGAAGTATTTCGGCGCCGTCATTCTGACCCTGCAAGGGTCAGGATCTCAGTAGATGACTATCAAATTAGCTCAGGCACAATTGAAGAGCGCCGAAGGCGCGACAACATACCAGCCCAGCCCAAAGGGCTGGGTGGAGGATGCGGAATGATCTGAGCGCTGAAGGCGCGACACATTCTTCCCAAAGATGTGTATGTTTCGGGCTTTCAGCCCTTTCGGGTCCTTTTTGCCGGTTACCTGGGCCTTCGGCCCAGGCTGGTATATGACGGGCCCTCGGCCCTTTCCTGGCCCTGCCTGAGCAGGCTTGATAATCATCTCTCCGTATTTGCCTTTCTCTCGACGCCACCGATTCGCAGAACACAAATTGCCATCCGCAATCGCCGCCGCGCGGAACGGGCCCAACTAACAACCTGCAACTTCCTTACTCCGCCTTCCACTCAAACGCTCCCGCCTGCGGCAGCCCGATGTGTGCCAGCACGCGATTCACAAACTGTCGCGCCATCTCCGTCGTACTCTGCGGCAAGTTATAAAGCGTGGGCATCACCGGGAAGATCGTAGCCCCCGCATCGGATGCAAGCTGCATATTGCGCAGATGAATGCGATTGAACGGGGTTTCGCGCACGCAGAGAATCAGCCGCCACCCTTCTTTCAAACAAACATCCGCGGCCCGTTCGATCAGGTTCGAAGCCATCC
>DASWCA010000368.1:0-5587 GCA_036390355.1 Acidobacteriaceae bacterium | reverse complement strand
CCGCGCCCGCAACTCCTGCGAGCCTTCGCCGTGCCCCTCACCGCGCCAGACCAGCGTCACGCCGCCACCATCCGCCTCAGCCCTCAAGCCGTCGACCGCCTTGTAACCCTGCATGTCGCATTTCACGCCTTGAGCGGCACCCGCAACCGAACACAATCCCAACCCCACTAAAACAGCAAGCACCTTCATCGGCTCGTCCTTTTCGCTTCTAATTGCGGTCCACCGCATTGCACACCACTCCGGATTTCACGCGGAAAGTGGCAGAACCACTCTACCCTCTGCCCTTTTTGTTTGTCATTTCCAATCGGAATCCGCTGCTGTTCAACCTTTTGTTTGTCATCCCCCGGAGAATCTGCCCTTTGCCGTTCGCACCTTGCATCTAACGCACTGGCCCAATCTCGCAACCATGATCAACGATCTCTGGTACAAGAACGCCGTCATCTATTGCCTCTCAGTCGCCACCTTCATTGACGCCAACGGCGACGGCATCGGCGATTTCCAGGGCCTGATGCAGCGCCTCGATTACCTCCAGGGCATGGGCGTCACAGCCATCTGGCTTATGCCCTTCCAGCCCTCTCCCATGCGCGACGATGGCTACGACATATCCGACTACTACGGCGTCGACCCCCGCTACGGCACCCTCGGCGACTTCGTCGAGTTCACCCACGGATGCAGGCAACGAGGCATGCGCGTCCTCATCGACCTCGTCGTCAACCACACCTCCGAACAACACCCATGGTTCCAGGCCGCACGCAGCGACCCAGAATCGAAATACCGCGACTGGTACATCTGGTCGAAGAAGAAACCGAAAGACGCAGCCAAAGGCATGGTCTTCCCCGGCGTCCAGAAGTCTACCTGGAACCACGATTCAGTCGCCCACGCCTGGTACTTCCACCGCTTCTACGAGTTCCAACCCGACCTCAACACCTCGAATCCCGAAGTCCAGGCCGAGATCCTTAAGATCATGGGCTTCTGGATTCAACTCGGAGTTTCCGGCTTCCGCATGGACGCCGTCCCCTTCATCATTGCCGCCAAAGGCGCAGGCGCAAAAATTCAGGAACACTACAACATGCTTCGCACCTTTCGCGAGTTCCTCACCTGGCGCGAGGGAGAAGCCATCATCCTTGCCGAAGCCAACGTACTTCCCAACACCGACATGAAATACTTCGGCGCATTCGGCGAGCGCCTGCAGATGATGTTCAACTTCGAGGTTAATCAGCATCTCTTCTACGCAATGGCCACCAGCGACTCGCGCCCTCTCGTAAAAGCACTGCGCGCCACAAAATCCCGTCCCGCGACCTCCCAATGGGGACAATTCCTGCGCAACCACGACGAGCTCGATCTCGGCCGCCTCGAACCTAAACAGCGCCAGGCCGTCTTCGCCGCCTTCGGCCCAGATCCCAATATGCAGCTCTACAATCGCGGCATCCGGCGTCGCCTCTCACCCATGTTCCAGGGAGACCGCCGCCGCCTCGAGCTCGCCTACAGCCTTATGATGACGCTCCCCGGCACTCCCGTCCTGCGCTACGGCGACGAGATCGGCATGGGCGACAACCTCGCCCTTCCCGAACGCAACTGCGCCCGCACCCCAATGCAGTGGTCCACCGAACCAAACGCCGGCTTCACCATAAGCGACAAGCCCATTCTCCCCGTCATCAGCGAAGGTCCATACGGCTTCCAGCACATCAACGTCGCCGACCAGCGCCGGGATCCCCACTCGCTGCTCAACTGGATGGAGCGCATCATCCGCATGCGCAAGGAAGTCCCCGAAATCGGCTGGGGTGACTTTTCTTTCGTCTCTGCCGGCCGCCCGGATGTCCTCGCCATGCGCTACACCTGGCGCAACAACTCCGTCTTCTGCGTCCACAATCTCTGCCCGGAGCCGCGCGAGATCCACTTTTCAATCGACCATGGCGAAGAGCGCCGCGTCCTCGTCAATCTGCTCTCCGACGACCACAGCGAGTCCGATGCCCGCGGCCGCCATTCCATCCTTCTCGAGCCTTACGGCTATCGCTGGTACAGGGTCGGCGGCCTGGACTACCTCCTCAAGCGCACGCCGGTCTGAACCGTCTATCCTCGTTCCAAATCTACGAGCAACTCCCAAGCCATTTACCATCTACTAGATACAACCTTAGTGGGAGTGATTTTCAGCCGGTTTACCTCTAGTTTAATAATGGAAGAGAGTCACCAAAGGGCGGGTAAGATCCTGTGACAGAACTCCAAGCCATAACCATATCGAAAATGCCCACGCTGTCGTTCACCCAATTCTGGGAAGACGAGTCGGCGCAGGACCTGGTCGAATACGCGCTCGTGGCAGCCTGCATTGCGCTGGGCACCCTCACCGGGGTACACGGCCTTGCCGGGTCCCTCGCCAATTACATGAATATCGTCCTCGGAGCCTTCAACGGCGCCCTCGCCGGCCACATCTGACCGCCGCCGCCGTCAACTACCCGCCGCTCGCCTCTAGCGAACGCGCGGCCGTTTCCCTGTGGGGTTCGAGAAAAACGCCCCACCCTCATCTTCGGTACTCTAGAAGCCGAGGATGACTGCATCACCCATGACCCAGAGCCAGACCCAGCCCCAGACCCAGCCCCACCCGCAACGAAGCCGGTCTCGCCTCGGCGCCCTCTGCCTTCTCGCTGCAACTCTCCTCGCCCCCAGCCTGCGCGCACAGGACTTCTCCCATCCCGACACCGAGCCCGCTCCCGGAACCGCTCTCATCAAGAAAGCCAACGACGCGCTCGCCGCCAGAGACTTCCCCGCCGCGCTCAAGATCCTCACCTCACTCAACACCGAGGTCCCCAATAATCCGCAGGTCCTCTACAACCTTGGCCTAACCACCGAAGCGATCGCCTCTCCCGCAACCGCCGCCGAACCCACCGCCGAGTCCTGGTACCGCAAGTCCATCGCCGCGAATCCTGCCTTCGCCGCCCCCTACGTCGCGCTCGGCCTGCTCCTCGCCCGCACGAACCGCGCGGCTGAGGCTCGCAAAGAACTCCTCAGCGCCACCACGCTCCAGGACGCCGAACCGCCCCTCAAAGCCCGCGCCTTTCGAGCCCTGGCCAAGCTCGATCAACAATCCAAGCCGCCGAACCCCACCGCAGCCTCCGACGAACTTCTCGCCGCCCTCAAGCTTACCCCCGAGCAGCCCGACGACATCCTCCTCTCCGCCGAGATCGCCGAAGCCACACCCGACCTCCCCTCGGCCGAAAAGGCCTATCGCCGCTACCTCGCTCTTCCCCAGAACGCCGGCGACACTCAGGCCACCGCCGCCCTCGCCCACGTCCTTCTCGCGCAGCACCACTCCACCGACGCCGAAGCTCTCCTCATCCCCGCCCTCGCCCAGCACCCCGGCGATCCCACTTTCTCCGCCCAGCTCGCCCAGGCCTACCTCGCCGCCGACCTGCCGAAAACCGGCCAGGCCATCTCGCTCCTTACCGAGCTGCACACCAAAGATCCCGCCAACGCCAACATCACCCGAGTACTCGCCCGCGTTTACCTGGAAACCGGCCACCCGGACCAGGCGGAACCCCTTTACGCCGGCCTCATTACCGCCCAGTCCGACCATCCCGACCCCACCCTGCTCGACAGTCGCGCCGAAGCCCTCCTCCAGCTTCACCGCCCCGCCGAGGCGGAAAAGCTGCTCAAACTGGCCGTCGCCAATCCGTCCGCCTTCCCCAGCCCCACAGCTTTCGGCGACGCCGCCACCCACCTCGCCTTCGCCGCCTCAGAGATCGACGATCCGCGAATTACCTTGCAAGCACTTGCTCTGCGTGCTACAGTGCAGCAACCCTCGCCCTCCTCCCTGTTCCTGGAGGCAACGGCGAATGACGCACTGCATCAAAAAAGCAAGGCTGTTGCGCTTTATAAGCAGTTCATAACGGCGGCGGGCGGAAAGTTCCTCGATCAGGAATCGCAGGCTCGCCAAAGAATCACGGAACTTGAACACACGAAGTAGGCACAAGATCACCTCGAGGTGACTTATGAGCTCTCTCCTTCGTACTCCCTCCAGCTCGACCTTTCGATTCGGCCCGGCCCTGCACCTCGCTTCGTTCGGACTCCTCTCGACGCTCTGGCTCGCCGTCCCCGCCCAAGCCTCCTCCAACGATCTATCGAGCCCCGAAGCTCTCGCTCAGCTCGAACTGCGCGCCAGTCAGGCCAGCCCCCGCGAGCAATGCTTCCTGTACGCCGAAATCGTCCACTCGATGACCGAGAAGGCCGGCAAAGAAATCTCCGACGGCGAGACGGAACAAGCCGCCGTCACTCTCAAACAGGTCAATCGCTACGCCCACCTTATCCACGTCAATCTGGCCCACAACACCAAGCGCCTGAAGAACGCCGAGATGCTCATGCACAACACCACCTACCGGCTCGCACAGGTGATGCACCTCGTCTCCGGCGACGACAAGCAGACCGTTCAGGACACGCTGAAACAGCTCGACCAGGTAAACGACGAGATCCTCACCCAAGTCTTCAACCACTGATCACGGCCGGCGCAGCGCGCAAAAAAAAGCGCCAACGGCGCGACACATACCAGCCTAGGGCGAAGCCCTAGGAATTCGGGCCCCTAAAAACCAAAGGGCTGAAGGCCCGACACATACGATTTCGCCTCGATACTCATCTGTCCGTATCTGCCTTCGCACCGCCGGCGCTACTCTCCTACTTGCGTCTAAACAGTCCAAGGCATTACGCTTGGGCTTCCCAGGGGCACTGGGAGAGTAAGGCCTCGGCCTTGGGGGTATTCGTGTACGCCACCGGTTATCGTAGAAATCGCACCTGGATCGCCCAAACCCTTCTTCTCAGCCTCGCCCTTGCCCTCCTCATCGCCTCGCCACTGCGCTCCCAGGAGCGCCAGTCTGCCCTCTCCGAGAAAGAGGTCGAAGCAGTCCGCGACGCCCGCCTCGTCCCCAGCGACTGCATCACCCTCTTCGTCAAATTCCTCGACCTCCGCACCAGGGAGATTCAGGACCTCTACACCAAACCCCGCCGCCCAGGCCGCGAGCAGGACACCCACGACCTCCTCGTGCAGTTCACCTCCATCGCCGACGAACTCGCCGACAACCTCGACGACTACGGCCCGCGCCACGCCGACCTACGCAAAGCGCTGCCCAAAGTCCTCGATGCCGTCGATCGCTGGTCCTCCGCGCTGAAGTCTCCGCCCGACGAAGAGACCTACGACATCGCCCGCAAGATCGCCCTCGAATCCATCCGCGATCTCCGCGAGTCAGTCACCGTGCTCAACTCGGAACAGATCGCCTGGTTCAAAGCCCACCCGCCAAGCAAGCAGAAAGACCAACAAAACGGCGCCATCACCATCCCCCGCTAACGTCTCCCGGAGTGGCAGCGGGCTTCAGAGGCTGCTGAAAAACTCGCGCGCGCTGGATTTGCGGAGTAGCAGCGGGCTTCAGATGCCGCTGAAAAACACCCCCACCCTTTGAAGCGTCATTCGAAGAGTCAGAATCTCGGTAGTTGCCTTTCCTCGCGAGCCCGAACAAGCCGGAGTAGCAGCGGGCTGTCAGCCCGCGATAACGTGGCCACATAAATCACCGTGCTTTAGCCCGAGCCCTCTCCTCGTCGCAGCAGTTCA
>DASWCA010000367.1:0-5849 GCA_036390355.1 Acidobacteriaceae bacterium | reverse complement strand
TGCTCGGCAACCGTAACCACCAATTGCAATCCAGTCCTGACTCTAACCGCTGGATTTACCTCGTTCACCCCAACCAGCTTGCTGACCGGGACTCACCACTACAGCTTTGCCTACAGTGGGGACAGCAACTTCCAATGCTCCGTGCAGGGGCAAGCCGCTACCGCGAATTGCCCCTCCACCGGGACGGGGACAACTGACCTCATCGTGGACACTCCGGACTTCACCGTAAGTTCAACGACGAGCGTCATCAACATCATTCCGGGCATCGTTCCAAGCGGCAACGGGCTGCCTCCGGCGGCGAACCAGTCGACTGCCGCTCCGGAGTCCGCGATTATCAACATTTCCGCTGTACTGGGATTCGTCGGTAACGTGAGTCTCACCTGCACAACTCAGCATCCGTCGTACGTCACCTGCTTTATGACTCCGCAGACTGTGTGCTTTGCAACGACCTCGTCTCCTGCCTGCACCAATACATTGACAAGCACCGCCAGCGTCCTGGCCGTCCAGACGCCGGCAACTCTGCCGCTCGGCTTCAGTACGGGGCAGGTCCGGATGTCCACCACGAAGACGGTGCTTGCGTTCCTGCCGTTTGGTGTCCTCGCCTTCTGCGTGCGCCGCCGGCGCAGGTTGAGCCAGGCGTTGTGGATGCTGATCGCCATCGCGGCAGTCAGCGCCGGCATGAGCGGGTGCGGCGGCAATCAGGTGGATTTCTTCACGCCGGTTCCGACAGGTCCGCAAACCGTAACCGTCACAGGAACGTTCGCAAGTACCCCCATTTCCGGATCAGTCACCAACGGCAGCACGTCGGTAACGGGAGTATCTAGCACGACCGGGCTCTATGTTGGCGAGGCTATTTCGGGCAGCGGCATTCCCGCGAACACGACGATCACGTCGATCGGCTCGGGCACGCTGACGCTCTCAGCGAGCGCGACTGCGACAGCCAGTGCCGAGGCAATCTCGGCGGGCGGCGCAACCCGGTCGTTCACGGTGCCGATCAACATCAATTAGGAAGAGAGCGCAGGAAGGGCGCGGGGCCGGGCGGGACCTTACGGGGTTCGGCCCGGTTTCCTTCTATAGGAGCGGGAATCCTGTTCACGTCTTCGTCGTGCCGCGTCTGCAAAGGCTGAAACATGCCCTGCGCGATGCTCAGACTTTATACTTCGGATGCGAGCAGATCCTCGATCCGTACAGGCAGGTTGCGAACGCGGATTCCGGTCGCGTGGTACACCGCTGCGGTGATCGCGGGAGCGATTCCGGCCAGACCAATCTCGCCAATTCCCCGGGCTCCGTATTGTCCGATCATGGGGTCGGGAATATCGAGGAAGTGTACGTCGATCGACGGTGCATCGGCGTGGGTAGGCACGAGGTAGTCGGCAAAATTGTCGTTCACCGGATGACCGTTGCGGGGATCGTAGATCGTCTGCTCCATCAACGCCATGCCTACGCCCATCACAACGGCTCCAACAATCTGGTTCGTCGCCGTCTTCTTATTGATGATGCGGCCGCCGTCGATGACACTGACGACACGGCTCACGCGCAGTTTGGCGATGCCTGGATCCCACTCGACTTCGGCGAATTGCGCACCGAACGAGTGCATGGAGTAGTTTCGCGCGTCGCTGTCCGAGCCGAGACCGCCGGCCTTACCCTTGCCGGTGGCGGAGTCCACCTTCGCCAGCTTGAGGACCTCCTGGAAGGGAATGCCGCTCTCGGCCGGCTTTGACATCACGTGGATGCGTCCCTTCGAGACGGTCAGGGTCGCGGGATCCTGCTCGTGGAAGGGCGAGCTGTTGGTCTGGGTCGCGATGGCGATCAGCGCCTTCACGGCGGCGTCGGCTCCATCGGCGGCACCCGGCACGATGCTGGCGGTGCAGGTCGATCCGCCCGAGCCGGGACCAGGCGGAAGCGAACTGTCCCCGAGCACGACATCGATCTTGCCGACCGGAATGCCAGTGCGGTCGCTGACGATCTGGGCCACTACGGTGTACGTTCCGGTGCCAATGTCCTGCGATGCGCAGCTCGCTTGAACGGTGCCGTCATCCTTGAGGACTACCGTCACCTCGCTGCCACGCCGGCCCGCTCCCCAGGACGCGCCGGCGACTCCCCAGCCGAGGATCAGGTCGCCTTTGCGCATGGAACCCACGGCCGGATTACGGCGGGACCAGCCGAACTTTTCCGCGCCTGTTTGCAGGCACTCTTTGTAGTGGCGCGATGAAAATGGCTTGCCGTTGCTCTCATCGGTGAGCGTGTCGTTGTGAACGCGAAACTCGACGGGGTCCATCTTCAGCTTGATGGCCAGCTCATCCATCGCGGACTCGACAGCGAAGAGGCCGGGAACGGCGCCCGGTCCGCGCATGGGGCACGGCGATCCAACGTTGCGCTTGACGATCGCGGACGTGACCTGCAGATTCGGGACGCTGTAGAGGAAGGGCGTGGCCTCGCCGCAGTTCTCGCGGAAGTTGTCGCCGATGGAGGAATGATTGCGATAGTCCTGCTGGAGCGAGACCAGCTTTCCGTCGGGCGCGGCGCCGATGCGCATCCGCTGCTGTGTGCGCGGACGATGGCCGGTGGAAGTGAACATCTGTTTGCGCGAGACGCTCAGCTTGACCGGGCGATTCAGTTTGCGTGCCGCCGTCGCGGCTAGAACAGAATTTGGCCAGGGCGAAAGCTTGGAGCCGAAGCCCGAGCCGATAAAGCGCGAGATGACACGCACGTTCTCCCTGGGCACGCCCAGCGCCGCCGACAGGGAGTTGTAGTAGCCATCGACGTTCTGCGACGATTCGTACAGTGTGAAGCTCTTGCCGTCCCACACCGCGATGCTGGAGTGCATCTCCATGGGGTTGTGCATCTCGGTTGGCGTGGAGTACGTCTCGTCCACCTGTACCGGCGCGGACGGGAACGCTGTGTCGGTGTCTCCGCGTTTGCTGGGGACATTGGGCGTAACGTCCGCGTCGTCGAGCGCCGTCGCAACGTTGGGCTTCTGCGCGTCGTATTCAACGTGTACCGCGGCTGCGGCTGCCTGGGCCTGCTCGAACGATTCGGCGACAGCGAGCGCGACGAACTGCCCCCAGTAGCCGACGTTATTGTTCGACAGCACGATGCGGCCTTCGCCAATGCCGCTGCGGCCGTTTGGCGCTGACGGATGGAGCAGGTCGCCGATATCGTCATGGTCGAGAATCAGCAGGACGCCCGGCATCTTTTCGGCGGCAGAGGTATCGATGCTGCGAATCGTTCCATTGCCGACCGTGGAGCCGGCTGCGACTCCGTAAACCATCCGGGGAAAGTTGTAGTCAACGGCGTAGGTGGCACGGCCGGTGGTCTTGAGCGGGCCGTCGATGCGCGAGAGCGAAGCTCCAATAACGGCGGAAGGAGCATACGGAGCGGCCTGCGGTTTCGCGGGAGTTGTGTCGTCGGGCTCGAACAGATAGCTGAGCATTGCGTTTCTCCTGATGCGGTGCTGCGAGAGTTCTTCAGACCTGCCTGGTTGCGAGAGTGAGAGCACGGACCAGACAGCGTTTGGACAGCTCTACCTTGAAGGCGTTTCCCGGGCGCGGATGCGCGTCGCGAAGTGCGGCTTCAGCGGCAGCGCGGAAGTTCGCGGCATTGGCCGGCTTTCCTTCGAGCGCCTGTTCGGCCTCGCGGGAGCGCCAGGGCACAGTGCCGACGCCGCCAAGCCCAACGCGGACACGGCTCAATGACCCGCCTTCGACCGTCGCAACAACTGCCGCCGACGCCAGCGCGAATTCGTAGGCTTCGCGGTCGCGCAGTTTCAGGTAGACGGAGCGGGTGCCGCGCGTGGGTGCGGGCAGAGTGACGTGAGTGATCAAGTCGCCCGGTTCGAGCACGGTCTCGCGGTTCGGCGTCGAGCCGGGCAAGAGATAGAACTCGCTGATCGGAACCGTTCGCGCGCCCTTCGGCCCCTGAATCTGGATCGTGGCTTCAAGCGCGGTGAGCGCGACGTTCATGTCCGACGGATTGGTGGCGATGCAGGAGTCGCTGGTGCCGAGGACCGCCAACGTCCGATGGAAGCCGTCCATCGCCGCACATCCCGAGCCGGGATTGCGCTTGTTGCACTCGTGGGCGATGTCGCGGAAGTAGACGCAGCGTGTGCGCTGCAGCAGGTTGCCGCCGGTAGTCGCCATGTTGCGCAACTGCGGCGACGCGCCGGAGAGCAGTGCCTGCGAGAGCACCGCGTAATCACGGACGACGTTGGGGTCGTGCGCCAGGTCGGAGTTGCGGACCAGCGCTCCGATGCGTAGGCCCCCATTGGGCAGGCGCTCGACTTTGTCGAGGGGCAGGCCATTGATGTCGATGACCTGCTCCGGCCGCTCGACATTCAACTTCATCAGATCGATAAGGTTGGTACCGCCAGCCACGAAGCGGACGGTCGCCCCAAGTTGCGCGGTGGGAGACTTGGCGCCTGCCTGCACAGCTTGCGGAAGGGTGGTCGCTCGATGGAACGAAAACTCATTCATACTGCTGCTCCGAAGTGCGCTGTCTGGATGCTACGAACGGTGCGAGCCCCACATTTCAAATACAGAGGCAAGTCAACCGCTCTCATTGGGGTAGGCGTGCTTGCGAGCGTGCTGTACCGCAGCGACGATGTTCGGATATGCGCCGCAACGGCAGATATTGCCGTACATTGCGTGCTTCACGTCTTCGTCGGTGGGGCCGCATGCTTCCTTGCCGACGGCGGCGACCGCGGACATGATCTGTCCCGAGGTGCAGTATCCGCACTGATAGGCGTCGTGCTCGACGAACGCGGCCTGCATGGGATGAGGTTTGTCCGGCGTGCCCAGGCCTTCGATGGTCGTGATCTGCTCGCCGGTGTGCATCATCGCAAAGGAGAGGCACGAGTTGACGCGGCGGCCATTGACATGAACTGTGCAGGCGCCGCACTGGCCGTGGTCGCATCCCTTCTTGGTTCCCGGGAGATTGAGGTTTTCGCGCAGGCAGTCAAGCAGTGTCGTGCGCGGATCGACTTGGAGATGGTGGTCCTGCCCATTGACGTTGAGCGTGACGGCCACCCTGTTGGCAAATGCGGCCTTGCCATCCGAGGCGACCGGAGCGGCCGCTGCGGGAGCGGCCGCGGTAGCAAGAAGTGGCGGCGCCGTGGCTACTACGCTCGCTGCTCCCACGCCGGACAGGAAGGATCGCCGGCTTACGCGATGCCCTAGGAGTCCAGTCTCATCTTCTTCCTTTTGCGGGGTGCTGTGGTTGGTTGCTTCGTGCTCGGGATAGTGGGGATCGGCTGCCATCGGAACCCTCTCGAAGCTGGTTAGCTGCACATATTTTGCGTGATTGGCATCACAACGCGCAAATCGCCTTTATAAAGACGAGAATCTTCGGCGGAAGGACGCACGTCCCCCCAGTTTTTTCGGTCATGAATCGGAACTTAGCCAGCGAAAAAGGCTTCCACGTCTTCAATGCTTTGCGTTACGCGGTAGGGCGGGAGAGAGTTGAGGAAGATGCGTCCGTATCGTTGGCGCTGGATGCGCGGATCGAGCAGCATCAGCACCCCGCGATCCTTGAGCGAGCGGACCAGCCGCCCGAAGCCCTGCTTCAGCGTGATCACCGCGCTGGGCACCTGGTAGTCGAAGAACGCGTTGCCGCCGGCCGCGGCAATTGCGTCCATGCGGGCCTTCACCACGGGATCGGAGGGGACGGCGAACGGCAGCCGGTCAATGATGACGCAGCTTAACTGCTCGCCCTGTACGTCGACGCCCTGCCAGAAGCTCGACGTGCCGAACAGCACCGCGCCGGGCGTGTCGCGAAACTCCTCGAGCAGCACATTGCGCGGGGCGGTTCCTTGCAGCAGCAGGGGGTAAGGCAGTTCGGCGGAGAGGCGCTCG
>DASWCA010000366.1:0-3516 GCA_036390355.1 Acidobacteriaceae bacterium | reverse complement strand
CGCATCGCCGAGCACCCGTTCGTACGCATCCATTTCGTCCGCGCCGGGGTGGTGGCTCGCCAACAGTTCCACGAACTGGCCAGTGTCCTGCGCCGGCGCCAGGACATTCAAACCAAAGGCCAGCGTGACGTCGGGGCTGATCCGAAAACGGCAAGAGTTCGGCTGCAGATCGTAGCCTTGATACATCGTGGGAGGCTGATGCAGTTGGACCAAGACCTCTGTACAGGTCACGGGCAAGCATTTGCCCGCCCGGATGTAGAAGGGCACGCCTCGCCAGCGCCACGAATCGATCTCCAGTTGGAGCGCCGCAAACGTCTCCACCTGCGAGGTGGGGGCGACCCCGCTTTCGCTCCGATAGCCGCGAAACTGCCCGCGGACCAGGTTCCTCTGCTCCAATGGTGGGATGGCCCGCAGCACCTTGACCTTTTCATCCCGGATAGATTCACTGTCGGTGCGCACCGGCGGCTCCATCGTCAGATTGGCCAAGACTTGGAACAGATGGTTTTGCACGACGTCGCGGATCGCGCCCGTTTGATCGTAAAACGCGCCCCGTCCCTGGACGCCGAAGTCTTCGGCCATAGTAATCTGCACACTCGCGACATGGTGGCGATTCCAGAACGGTTCCAGGAACGCATTGGCGAAGCGGAAGAAGAGCATGTTGTGCACCGGCCGCTTGCCCAGGTAATGGTCGATGCGGAAGATCGCCTGCTCGTCGAAGGTGCCGAGCAGGGTGCGGTTGAGCGCTTGCGCCGAGAGGAGATCGTGACCGAATGGTTTTTCAACGACGACGCGAGCGCCGTGTGTGCATCCCGCTTTGCCCAGTTGTTCCACAACCATCCCGAACAACCCAGGCGGGATGGCGAGATAGTACGCTGGCCGCTGCGCCGAGCCCAGCTCCTGACGGAGGGACTGAAACGTCGTCGGGTCTTGATAGTCGCCGTCCACATAGCGCAGCAAACCACACAGTGTTTCGAACGCGGCGGGATTGATCCCGCCGTGTTGCTCAACGCTGTCATGCGCCCGCGCCCGGAGCTGATCGAGATTCCAGCCAGCTTTGGCCACACCGATGACCGGCACATTCAGGTGTCCACGCTTGACCATCGCCTGCAGTGCCGGAAAAATCTTCTTATAAGCCAGATCCCCGGTCGCACCGAAAAAGACCAGAGCATCCGCATGGGAACCGTGCATAGCTTCCTCCTCAGGTGGCGGATTGTTCCAGATGTCCACCGAACTCATAGCGCAGCGCCGAGAGCAGTTTGTCGGCGAAATCTGCCTCGCCGCGCGAGCTAAAACGCTCATACAGGGCGGCCGTCAAGACGTGCGCGGGCACGGCCTCGTCGATGGCGGCCTTGATCGTCCAGCGCCCCTCGCCCGAGTCCGACACCCGTCCGGCGAATTGCGCGAGAGCTGGATCCGCGACGAGGGCAGCCGCCGTGAGATCCAGCAGCCACGACGCGATCACACTGCCGCGTCGCCACACCTCCGCGATGTCCGGGAGATTGAGCTCGTACTGGTAGTGCTCGGGGTTGCGCAATGGGGTCGTCTCAGCATCGACCTCGTGTTGTTGTTTGCCGATGTTGGCGGCACGCAGCACGCCCAGCCCTTCGGCGTACGCGGCCATGATGCCATACTCGATGCCGTTGTGAACCATTTTGACAAAGTGGCCGGCGCCGTTTGGCCCGCAATGCAGATACCCCTGCTCAGCGGTGCCTTCGGCCTTTTCCCACCCAGGCGTGCGTGGGATGTCGCCCACGCCTGGAGCCAGACTGGCGAAGATGGGATCGAGGTGCTTGACCACCTCCAGCTCGCCGCCAATCATCATGCAGTACCCGCGCTCCAGTCCCCAGACGCCACCACTCGTGCCCACGTCCACGTAGTGGATGCCCTGCGGCGCGAGTTCCTTGGCGCGCCGGAGATCGTCAATGTAATAGGAATTGCCGCCATCGATGAGCATGTCCTCTGCCTCAAGATGGGGCAGGAGATCCGCGATCGTGTTGTCCACGACCGCCGCGGGAACCATCAACCAGACCGCCCGCGGCTTCGTAAGCTTCGTGACAAAGTCTGCGAGTGAGGAGGACCCCACCGCTTTATCCTCGACTAGCTCCTGCACGACGTGCGGCGACCTGTCGAAGACCACGCACTGATGACCTCCCTTGAGAAGCCGCCGCGTCATGTTCGCGCCCATGCGTCCGAGACCAATCATGCCGATTTGCATCGTGTGTTTCTCCTTCAGAACAGATTGTAAGACTCCTACACTCGCCGTTCGTCCTCACCCCCGTTGATGTCAGGTCATGGCCTGATGCGCGGCGGCTCGCAGCCGCTGCATGGCAGCGCCGACTCCATCGCCCTCCCCAAAAATGGCCGACCCGGCGACCAGCACGTTGGCTCCTGCGCTGACGACCAGGGGCGCCGTCGTCGCGTCGATGCCGCCGTCAACTTCGAGGTCGCAGCCGGGCTTAAGCTCATTGATCATCTGGCGGACACGCCGAATCTTGGGCAGCGTCGTGTGTATGAAACGCTGATGGCCAAAGCCTGGGTTGACCGTCATGACTAACACCTGATCTACGTCTTGAAGAACTTCTTCGAGCACTACTGCTGGGGTTGCCGGATTGATGGCCACGCTGACGCGTTTGCCCAACACCTTGACGTGTTGCAGGGTGCGATGCAGATTGTTGTTGCCTTCCCAGTGGACCAGAAACGCATCGGAGCCAGCCTCCGTAAACGCGTCCAGGAACACATCCGGGTCCGTGATCATCAGATGGATTTCCAACGGCAAGCGTGTGACACGCCGGAGCGACGCGACAATCGGTACCCCCATCGAAATGTTCGGTACGAAGTGTCCGTCCATGACATCGACGTGGATGCGATCCGCCCCGGCCTGCTCCGCCTCGCCCACGTGCTTGCCCAAGTGGGCGAAGTCAGCCGAGAGGATGGAAGGGGCAAGTTTCACAATACCCTGGGCCATAGCGTAAATTCCTCTTTGTCATAATTCTCAGACCGTTAGCGGGGTCCGACCCCGTCATCCGATTCCCCTCCGATGCTCCGATCATCGCCTGCTTAGGTGTTGGACGCCTCAAAGATACTCTGCGCGTAGGCATCCAGTCGGGCGTTGAACTCCGTATCGGATTGCTGGGCCGTCAGCCCCTCGACCAGCGCCCGCGAAAAGCTCGCCACGACACCGTGATTCCGGCGCAGGCGCTTATTGGCTTCGTCCCGCGTATACCCGCCCGACAGCGCCACCACCCGCACGACATTGGGATGCCGAACGCACGCGGCGTAGCAGTCGTCGTGCTCCGGCAGCGTGAGCTTGAGCATGACCAACTGCTCCCCTGGCAGGGGGTTGAGCTCCTCGAGGAGGGCCGCTCTGAGCACCTCTTCGGCCTCGGCCTTGTCCGGGCAGTGAATGTCCACTTCCGGCTCGATGATCGGCACGAGGCCAGCGGCGATGATCTGCTCAGCGACTGCGAACTGCTGGCGCACGATGTCCTGGATGCCGGCGGCATTGGCTTGCTTGAT
>DASWCA010000365.1:0-6044 GCA_036390355.1 Acidobacteriaceae bacterium | reverse complement strand
CAAGGCTGTGGCCGCGACGCTGGGGCCGGAGCGGCTGAATGCGGATTATCACCCGCCGGTCGAGCAGCGGCCATTCACGGAACGGCATCCTGAGGTGCTGTGGATTGCGCTGATTGCGGCGATCTGCGCGCTGGGGTTGGTTGCGCTGAAATCTGCGCGGAACGTCGTGCGCTGACTTTGATGGTGGGATCCCCATATCTACATTACTAAATCTTCTAAACAAAGCATTTATGTTGAGTCACTCTTGTTCATGGATGGTATAACAGTTATACTGATCGTGTGCGCTTCCATTTTGATCTGGCGAAGAGCGAGAGATTGCGGAAGAACCCGAAGCGCGGCATCGGGTTTGAGGAGGCGCAGGAGATTTTTGAGCGTCCATATGGCCAAAGCAGATGCTCGGAGATTCCGGAGCAATACCGTGCGGTCGGTTGGGTAGGGCAGCGGCTCTATACTCTCATCTTCGAGGTGCGCGAAGACGAAGAGGATGAGGTTTATCACTTGGTGACGTTATGGAAGGCGACACGAGAGGAGCGCAAATTATATGAAGAGCACTCGTAAGACAAAGAAGCCAGTTTCGGCGGAGGCGATTGCGCGGATGGCGGACAAGGGCCAGGACATCTCGCGCTTCTTCACAGATGATTTCAAGATGATGCCTCCGCTGGTCCAACGCGTCAATGTGGACTTTACCGGAACCATGCTGGCGGAGTTGGATCGCGAGGCCAAGGAGTTGAATATCAGCCGTCAGGCTGTGATTAAGACTCTGGTACGGCGGGCGCTCGATGAGCGGTATATGGCGGTGGCGGGGCGGCCTGCGGCGAAGGAACGAGAACGTGCAGGTGCGCGGTAGCGGTGGCGGCGGGCAGATTTGTGGTGACGATGAAATCGTCATGAATGGGGCACTCGTCGTCCCACGACCGGCTCACATGGACTTTCTTCGTTTGAAAGCGGCGACGTCCGCGGCGGACAAAGCGAACCATTCTCCGTTGCCTCGCTTTTCTGCGAAGCGGCTGTGCCAGTAGGCTTCTATCCCTCGCGGGTCATCCGTACGAATAATATGGACTACCTGCACCCCTTCTGGTGAGGACGTGTTGATTGTTGTCGCTCGGCTAAGTGCGGCTATCGAGAAGCCGATCTTAAACTTATTGTCTGAGCGCAACAGGTACACGTCTGCATACTGAACTTCACTCTTCTCTTCTTCGGGCGGGTCTTTTCTTTTCACCTGTCGCGTTTCGGAACGTAGAATTTGCTCGACATCCTCATAGTCCGGTCTTGATCCACAATACTCGTGGAGTTCCTTTCGGAGGTTTTCTATTCCCGCGACTATGAGGCTGTTATGACTGGGAAGGAGTGGGTCGTTCCTTTTTTCTAACCTAATCTCTGGTACCGTAGGGAATTTGCCTAACTTACGAGTGAGTACGGCCAATTTCTGTAGCGCAATAGCACGGTCATTTCTCGCCTGAAGCTGTTGAGGCTCAAAGCCCGCGTCTTCAACAGCGGCAGACCACCGAGGCCAATATTTTCCCAACCAGTCTGTTTCTTTGATTCCGGTTTCTCGAAGGAATCTAGCCCTGCCGAGCGCGATTCCGTTGTTCGCGATCGAGGTGCGGCGGATTTCGTTGAGGATGTGTTGTTTGTCCATGATTGGCTTGCTGGGTGTCGCACCCATCTTATCCGACGAGGGAGTGGTCAGCCCAAAAATGCAACTGCAAGAGCAGATACGGGGGTAGTCCTTCGCTATGTAAAGGATGACGGTAAGACGGGCAGCGAAGAAGGACTGGCAACACCAAGAGCCAATACAGAGATTCTGGCTTCGCCAGAATGACGACGGAGAGAGGGTGAGAATGACAGCCGTGAGGAGACAGGGGGTTGGGTCACGAGACTATCCCCACGATAACCGAGGACTCTCCGAGCCCGCTCGGTGATCATGGGGCACCCGACAGTTAGCGCAGGGCGGCGTCTACTTCTTTGTAGTAGTTGGGGGCTTTGAGGATTTCGCGGGGCTTGGAGCCGTCGGCGGGGCCGACGAGGCCGTCGCGCTCCATCATGTCGATGAGGTGGGCGGCGCGGCCGTAGCCGATGCGCAGGCGGCGCTGCAGGAGCGAGGTGCTGGCCTTGCCGAACTCGAAGACCAGGCGGACTGCGTCGTCGAAGAGGTCGTCGTCTTCCTGGCTGGTTTCGCCGTTGCCATCGATCTCCTTGCCGGCTTCGTCTTTTGGTCCTTCAAGGAAGCCGTGGACGTACTCGGCCTCGCCCTGGGCCTTCCAGAAAGCGGTCACAGCGGAGATTTCTTTTTCGGTTACAAATGGGGCGTGGACTCGCTGCACGCGACTGGTGCCGGGCGGGAGGTAGAGCATATCGCCTTTGCCGAGGAGCGATTCTGCGCCGTTCGAGTCGATGATAGTGCGCGAGTCGACCTTGGTGGCGAGGCGAAAGCTCATGCGCGTGGGCACGTTCGCTTTGATGAGTCCGGTGATGACATCGACGCTGGGCCGCTGCGTGGCGAGGACTAAATGTATTCCGACAGCGCGGGCCATCTGCGCGAGGCGGGTGATGGATTCCTCGACGTTGGCGCGGTCGAGCATCATCAGGTCGGCGAGCTCGTCGATGATGATGATGATGTAAGGCAGCGGCTCCTGGTCGGCGTCATCGAAGAGATATTCGGAGCCGTTGTCGAAGAGCTTGTTGAACTGGTCGATGTTGCGGACGTGGTTGGCAGCGAGCAGCTTGAGGCGGCGCTCCATCTCGCGGACCGCGTTGCGCAGGGCGTTGGCGGCGAGCTTGGCTTCGGTGATGATGGGCGTGAAGAGGTGAGGGATGCCCTCGTACATGCCGAGTTCGACACGCTTGGGGTCGACGAGGATCATGCGTACCTGTTCGGGCGTGGACTTGAACAGGACAGACATAATCATCGCGTTGATCGCGACGGATTTGCCCGAGCCGGTGGAGCCTGCGATGAGGACGTGCGGCATCGACGCAAGGTCTGCCGTGACGATGCGGCCGTTGATGTCCTTGCCCATGGCGACGGCGAGCTTGGATTTGGATTGCGCGAAGGACTCGCATTCGACGACGTCGCGGAGCCAGATGGTTTCTCGCTCGTGGTTGGGAACCTGGATGCCGACGGTGGATTTGCCGGCCATGCGCTCGATGAGGATGGATTCGGCGGCCATGGCGAGACAGAGATCGTCGGCGAGGCCGGTGACGCGGGAGTACTTGACGCCGGCATCGGGCCGGAACTCGAAGGTGGTGACGACGGGGCCTGGGTTGATCTGCGTGACCTGGCCATCGACGCCAAACTCGGCGCACTTCTGGACGAGGGTGCGGGCTTCGTCGCGGAGTGCCTGCTCGCGGACGATGTGCGCCTCATCGGAGCGGTAGAGCAGCGAAGACGGCGGCAGCTTGTATCCGCGGATGGACTTGGGCGTGATGGTGACTGGCTTGATATCGGCGTCGGCGCGTTTGCCGAAGGAGATCGCCTGTGGCTGGGACGGGTCCGCGGCCATGGGAGGCGGAATCGGCCGCGGCGGAAGGGCGGCTGCGTTGTCCGATGGACGAGGCCGGGGGGTTCGCGCGGGAGGCAGTTCGGGGAGGGCTGACAGGCTCAGGCGCCCTGCTGAATCTCCGTCGCGAAGAGGCGCGGAGGCCGCGGCGAGCGCTTCGGCGAAGGGTGCTGCGGCGGCAGCGGCCGTACTGAGCGGTGTCACCGGCGGTGCATCGACGTTGGTGCGCGGCATGGATTGCCACATCGAGACGGGCGCGTCAGCCGGCTGTTCGGCGACTGCTTCAGGAGGCGCGGGTGTGCGCTTGTGCCGCAAGCGTCCCCACCAGCCAAAGAGGCTGCCCAGGAGCGTGGTCGATTCTGCGGACCTGGATGCGCGCTCGCGTTCGAGGTCGATTGCGGCCTGCTCGAGATTTTTTTCGCGCTTGCCGGCAAATACCCCGGCTCCGGGTTCCATCGGCTCGGGCTGATCGGCGAGGTTGCGTTTTTCAGCTTTGGCGATCGCGCGGCGAATCCGCCACTCCTGAATGCGTTCATGAATCCTGCGCACGATCGAGAAGTGGGCCTCGATCCATTCGCCGGCCGTGTGCAACGTGAACGTGCTGGCGAGATAGAGCGACATCGCCACCATCAGGGCGAGCACGATGGTCGCACCGGGAAGGTTCAGGTAATGAACCATGGTGTCGGCAAGCAGGCGTCCCGTGACTCCCTCGATGGGCAGCGCGTGACGCCACAGCAATCGCGGAAGCAGGCCGATGGCGGCAGGTGCGAAGACGATCCATAAACCAAGGCCGAGAAAACGGGCGGTCGCCGATCCGGCGGTGCGCTGGCGCATCCAGCAGAGGCCGACGCGGCCGAGGACGATGGGGAGGAAGAATGCCGCGATGCCGATGGTCTGGAGGATGGCGTCGGCTACCCACGCGCCGATCAGTCCGGTCCAGTTATGGGCCTGCCCGAGAAGCTGGGCACCGAGGCGAGCGCCCAGACCTGAGCCAGAACGCGCGGCGAATCCGCCAACTGTGTCGGCTGAGGGGTCGGTTGGCGTGTACGTCACCAGCGCTAGCGTGAGCAGGCCTGCGCCTACCAGCACAACGAGTCCGAGGATCTCGTTGAGGCGGCGGTTGCGGGTTGGGGTCGAGACCAGGCGGAGTGGTTTCATGGGCGCGCGCGGGGCTGGATTCGTTTTGGTTCGCGCCTGCAAACGCGCCGATGAGCACACGTCAGGGAACGAATAAAACGAGGTGCCGGACCGCCAGAGCTATTCGGATTATCCCAGAGCCAGGCACGGAAAAGGGGAAAAGTGGGGCAGGTGGACTCAGGATACAAACCCATGGGAGACGATGGCATCTATTGATGGAGTAATCGCCGCTCTGAGGTTGAGGGCGGACCTTAGCAAATGGCTGGCAGAGGGGTGCGGGGTTTTCGCGATTTCTCCCGCTTGCCGCCGGCGCAGGAGAATCGCGGACAACCGGCGGACCCTCCCCAGCTACGTCTCGGCGCATCGCATACAGAGTATTTTTTCCGAGGGAACATAGGCATATGGCAACGATGGAAGAAAGGAACGACGAGCTGCAAAGCGTGTTGAAGTCGGTTATCAACGTGCTCGAAGACGGACAGAAGGGCATGGCCGAGATTGGCGAGCACTTAAAGAACGAGAGACTGAAGCGCTACTTCCTTGCCGAGTCGCTGAAGCGAGCCAGCTTTCGCGGCGAACTTGAGAATGTGCTGCATCGCAACGGCGTGCCCGACGTGCGTGAGTCCGGCACCGCTACGGGCTTGCTCTATCGCACATGGGCGGGGCTGAAAGCCAAGCTCGGCGGAGGCGATAGCACACTGCTGGAGACGGCGGAGCAAGCAGAAGATGAGGCGAAGGATGCCTACAACAAGGCGCTGGAGCAAAAGCTGCCTTTGCCTGTCCGGCAGTTGCTGACGGAGCAGCAGACGCAGATTTTGATATCACACGACTTCATTCACGAGCAACGCAACATGCTGAAGTCAGCAGCGTGAGGTAAGCGCCGTCCGATGGGCGGAGGCTTTCCTGCCCCAGTCGCCTCCGTGGTTGCGGGTACCGCTTTTCCGGCGCTACCCTCCCCCGTACTTAAGTCCTAAAGTACATCTTTTAGAGGACTTAGGGTGCGGCGATTGGTCTATACCAACCAGACGGCTCCGGATGTTCAAAGAAAGCGAAAGGCCCGGGGCAAAAACGAATCACAGAGTTCACAGAGCAGAAGAGATAACACAGAGGTTGATTTCCGTCGTGAACAGTCATCAAGTTGTTTTTCCAGCTCTACCCTCCCCCCGTACTTAAGTCCTAAAGTACGTCTTTTAGAGAACTTAGATTTACAAAGTACAGCGGTTGGTCTATACCAAACGAGAAAGCTCTGGATGTCAAAGAAAGGTGCTGCGGATCTGGATCCGGGTGGAGATTGAGGTCCTGCGATATGGGCGCACGACACTTTGATGCCTATTCTTTAATAGTAATTTGGGCGTCAATGGGCGGGCTGTGGGAATGGCGGCGTTGACTCTGGGTTTTGTGGGAGTTGCGGCT
>DASWCA010000364.1:0-4463 GCA_036390355.1 Acidobacteriaceae bacterium | reverse complement strand
TGTCGATGATGGAGTGCTTCGAGTGCCGTGACGGGATTCTCACGCGAGGCGCTGTTTACGCAGGCGCAAGAGAGAGCCGTGCGGACGAGGCTGGATTCATTCGGCAGATCGCAAAACACTGGGCGACTGATCCTAATTATGCCGAGAAGTTGTTGACCGTGTTGAATGAAGTGAAAGGGATGCTGAAATGATTTTTCTGTCGAGTTTATTGCGCGGTATTTCGTTTATACCCGCGGTAGTGCATGGGGTAGAAGCACTGCTGGGGAGCAAAAGTGGCGGCGAGAAGAAACAGGCAGTCATGTCATTCGTAAGTGCCGCGTTGGGAATTTCCGGTGCAGTGGCGAATAAGCAGATATTAGATGAGGACGGATTCAGCGCGGGGCTGAACAAGGTGATCGACGGCGTGGTGGAATGCATGAACGCTTCGGTTTGGGCAAAGGCGAAGTGAACGCAAGGCGGTAGGACACTCCTGATTCCGGGCGGCAGGCATTCGTGTCTGCCGCCCTTTTTTGTTTTTTGCGCAATAAAAACGGCGAGCCGAAGCCCGCCGTCATGATCGCATTTTCTTACGAGAGAGCCTCGCTCCAATGTTGGAGTAGGAATTTGATTCTCGATTTTGGCGCGGTTTTCGCAGGGTGTGACGGAGCACGAAAGGTCACACATGTACACTCGCGGTTCCAAGTTTTATGCCGACTACCGAACGCCTGACGGTGAACGTCATCGCAAGAGTTTTCCCACTGCGGCTGAGGCTATCGCCTACGAGAACAAGCAGCGCACTGCTGCTCTCAAGCGCAATCTCAAAGCGCTAAAAGCGGGCCCAAAGTTGTCACCGTTGCCGACATCCTCAAGGGCCATATCCAACCGAACGCGCAACGTAAAGGCTACTACCGTCAAGTTGCGGCGCGCGTCCTTGTCCAAGTTTGCGGGCACTTGCCGCCCGATCAAGTCCTCGCCTCGCACATCACCGAAACGGTCGCGCTCGTGAACCGTTCTTCGTGGCAACCCTCGACGCGATGGACAGCGTTCCAAGACATCAAGCACCTTCTTCGTGACCTTGTGCTCTCCGGTGCCAAGGCTGGGCTGTGCTCACTTGTGCCCATGCCCGCCAAGCCCGCCCCCCGGCCTGTGACACTTCCGGTCACAGCCCTAGATTCCCTTATCCTCACCTCGCCGCCATGGCTGCGTCTCTTCATCCTGTTGTGCCATGACACGGCACTACGCGCGGGCACGGCTGCGACGCTCACGCGCCGCTGCTATGATTCACGGCTCGGTGAAATTGTCGTGGTGGGCAAGCGCGGCACGGTCACTCGTGTTCCAGTATCAGGGCGCTTGCGCGCCCTGCTGCTGCAATGTCCTCCCGGTGACGGCCCGCTCGTTTCGCTGCTTGCGGGCCGCTCCATGGGCTACTTCGCTTGCTACAAGCACTTCAAGGCACAGTGCGCCACTCACGGCCTACCTCGCGACATTCACCCCCATGACCTTCGCCGCACGATGGCAGAGGTAACCTACCGTGTCTGTGGTGATCTGCGAGTCATTCAGACGCTGCTTGGCCACGATGCGCTCAACTCCACGCTCCACTACCTGCAACGGCCCATGCTCGCCGATATTTCCGGGCCGATGGCGGCTGCTATCGCGGAAGGTTGCCATGAGGAAGTCTGAGCTCCGCACCGCACTGCGAGACGAACTCGCGGTGTTGCGCATCGTTCATCACATGCTGCGGCTTCCGGCCAACACGCAACAGTTCATCGCTGAACTCGAACAGGAGCGTGCCGACTCCGTCGCCACGGTTCACGCCCTGCTCTCTGAACTCCATCCTGTTGTCAGAAAGGTCTCTAAGTGAACCCTGCAACCCTAGTGCTGCATCTCCTCGCCGCTCGTGCCACCTATCAGCGGGCCGTCGATTCGCTCACCGCCACTATCGCCGCCGTGGAGGCAACTATCCCGGTAGATGTGCCCGCCATTGTCTCCGCCGATGCCGCTCCCAGCGGGCAATTATTCTCCACCGATAAAGGCCAACCGGAATGAGCCTGCCGCCCAAAATTCCCCCGGCCAAGGAACTCCCCGCCGTGCATTGGCACGTCTACCTTTGGCTCTCTTTGCAGTGCGAGATATTCCTTGTCGTCGGCGTGTGGTCACACAACCGCGAAGATGCCGTTGCGCTGGCTCGTCGTACGCTTGGCGAAGGATGGCCACACATCGACGTTGCCGACACTCCGGCCAAGGCCATCCGTTCGGAATAGTCCGCGCTGCCTACTGTCCATTGTTTTTCTCCCGGAGCGATCAGCCCTAAAAGCTGGTCGCTTCGCTCGCAGGACGCAGAACCCCGCTGCGGTGGCTCGCTCCGCTCGCGGCTTCTCCCCCGGCGCGGCGAAGCCTCACGCTCCTGCGCCCGCGCCGCCTTTCGGGTTCGCTTCGCTCACGGCGGCGTCGGTCTGGGGTTTTCCCGCGCCCCGGTGTGCTGGTGGGTGCCCACGCGCCGCCACCCTACGCTCCTTCGTCGCTCCGGCCCCGGCACGTGCCCCTTGCTCCGCTTCGCTTCGCGGGGTTGCAGGCACCCATAGCGGGCTCGCGGGTTCGCTGTAGTGCCCTCCACGTGCGATCTCCGCTGGTCGGGTTTCGCGCTCACACCAGCACACCCATACCACGGCAACACCAGCCCCAAGGGCAACCCCAGTGCTTGCGGCCCCGCTGCGCGGCCCGCTCGTGGCTAGCTGCTCCCGCGCTTCGCGCTCCGCAGCCAAGCAACACCGTCTCGGGTGGGGCTGCTGCCGTTGCACCTCCGTGCAAAGGGCTTTCTGCTCGCCTCTGCTCTTGGCTCGCTCGCTCGCCATCGTGGTCAGGGGCAACCCCAAAACCAAAACCCAAAGCTCTGTGAAAGAGGGTTGAGTCAAACCCGCGCTCCCGCGCTCGGGCGCGGTCTGGCGCTCGGCCGGAATTGCTTTTGTTGTTGCTCCTGGGCGGCTTGTTGTTGCTCCTGGGCGGCTTCGCCGCCCCCTCAACTTTATCTTAGGAATTTCGAGACTCACCGTGCTATAACTCTCCGCAATGGGTGTGTGACTGGCTACCCTCTCGGTTCGGGGGCGGCCCCCCATTTTCGCCCGCATGGACACACGCGATGGGTCGCAAGCATAGTATTCATGCGGGTTTCCTGCGTTTGCTCGTGTCCGGCATCCATTGACTAGTCAGTAAACACCTCATGTGTCCACTGTGCCCGCCTGAAAATAACTGTGTCCATGCTGTGCCCAATTGTGCTACTCTGCCCTTGGTTCCACACTCCATCCGCTCTTTGCCCCCTACGACAGAGCCTCGTTCCAATGTTCGAGAACAGACTTGACGACCATCATGAACTGGTCGGCGACTGCGCCATCGACCACGCGATGATCGAAGCCAATTGCCATGGTGATTATCGAGCGGATCGCAATCGTGTCATTGCCTTCCTTGTCGGTGAGTACCACTGGCTTCTTCACGATCGCGCCGAGATCTAGAATCGCAACCTGCGGCTGATTGATGATCGGAAGGCCAAAGTTCGCGCCGAAAATTCCCGGATTCGTAATCGTGAAAGTCCCGCCTGACACTTCCTCCGGCTTTAATTTCTTGGTGCGAGCACGTTCGCCCAGATCGTTGAGCGCTCGCTGCAGGCCAACGAAACTCAGTTCGTCTGCGTGCTTGATGACCGGAACGAGCAATCCCCAATCCAGCGCTACGGCGATGCCGATATTGATGTCGCGCTTGTAGTTGATGTTCTCGCCCTCGACCGACGAATTCATGATGGGCCATGCGCGCAAAGCCTGTGCCACGGCGCGGATGAAGAACGGGGTGTAAGTGAGTTTAAGTCCAGTGGCTTGCTGGAAGCGGCTCTTGTTCTTCTCGCGCAGCTTTACGATGCGTGTCATATCCACATCGAACACGGTATGCACATGCGCACTCGTTCGCCGTGAGGCGATCATGTGCTCGGCAATTTTCTTGCGCATCACTGACATCGGCTCAACCACGCCAGGCGTGCCTGCAAACTTCGACGCGGGAGTGGCCGCAGGCGCGACGGCGATCTTTTCGGCCGCCATCGGCGGCGCTGCCTTCGCGGCCGTTGCCGGAGCGGTCTTCGCGCGCTCCACAAATGCGAGGATGTCATCCTTTGTCACGCGACCGCCTGCCCCGCTGCCTTGTACCTGACGCAAATCCACGTTGTGTTCCGACGCGATTTTGCGCACCAGCGGAGAGGTGCGAACCTCTTCGCCGGACACCGCTTCAATCTCGCGTGCAGGTGCCTGGGAAGTCGCCACCGCTGCGGGCATGGGCTCTGCCGCTGGCTTCGGCGCTTCCGCCGCAGCATCGGCTCCTCCGATGACGGCAACCACGCTGTTGACCTGCACTGTGGCGTCGGCCTCGGCCTTGATCTGCGATAACACGCCGGAAACCGGCGCAGGAATTTCCGCGTCCACCTTGTCGGTTGAAATTTCAAACAG
>DASWCA010000363.1:0-3130 GCA_036390355.1 Acidobacteriaceae bacterium | reverse complement strand
CTGCGTTCCGGCTTACCTACGATGCTGCCGCTTCTGTTTTTGTCGGTGATGATTCGCTTCGTACACTCGAGGAAATGTCCGCGTACATCGGGCACGTGCATCTTAAGAATCTTCGCCCTTTGGCGCCAGGTGAGCATCCTGATCGCTTTCGCGAGGCAGACGATGGAAAGAGGTACACAGGTACGACGCTCGATTCCGGCATCATCCCGATTGAGACGATCGTCAGGGAACTGAAGCGGCTTGGGTACACCGGGTTTCTTCAGATCGAATATCAGGGAGAAGATGATCCTCGTGTGGCGTTGCGACATAACGTCGAACATCTTCGTGATCTTCTGCAACACATAGCTGACGCTCCCCAGGTCAGAAGCCAAGGTCTTTGACTTTACCGGTATCCTTGAGGAATAGACTTCAATGGTGAATGCATCTTGACCGATCAGCGGTTATCAACCCTATTTGTATTTGTTTACCAACCTGAAAGCCGCGCAAATTCAGCCGCTTGAAGATTTCGCTGGACAGATGCCGACCCTCGGTCTATCGTAAGGTGGATGAAAGCATGCCGAATCCAGCCAGAGAACAGAGAGCCGTCTGACACCATCGAGTTTGTTCCCAGGAAGGAGCTCGACCGAGCCCAGCGGCAGATCGAGCAGCAGCAGGAGAGGATCGAACGGCTCCAACACGAAGCTGACCGCCTGAAGCAGGAGATCAAGCGGCTCCGTCAGGAACTGGAAGCGGCGCTGCGGGCGAGCAAGCGACAAGCCGCTCCGCACTCTCGCGGGGAGCCGAAAGGGAACCCCAAGCCTCCCGGCCGCAAAGCCGGCCGTGCCTACGGCCGACGCGCCTGTCGCCCCATCCCGTCGCGCGTCGATGAGGAGTTCCACGTCCCGCTACCCGAACAGTGCCCCCACTGTGGCGGCGGGGTCGAATTGGAGCGCCACGAATCGCAATATCAGGAAGAGATCGTCCGACGCACGGTGGTGCGCCGTTTTGACATCGCTGTAGGCCACTGCTGTCAGTGTGGCCGGCGGGTGCAGCGTCGACATCCGCTGCAAACGTCCGAGGCGACAGGAGTAGGCGGCGTGCAACTGGGGCCGGAGGCCTTGACGCTGGCGGCGGTGCTGAACAAGCAGATGGGACTGTCGCTGGGACACACGCGGCAAGTGCTCGCCTACGGGTTTGGGCTGCAAGTGAGTCGCGGTGGGCTGTGTCGGGCACTGGCCCGGATGGCGAACCAGGCGGCGCCGACCTACACCGGGCTGGTGCAAGCGGCGCGGCAGAACTTGGTGAACGTCGTGGACGAGACCGGCTGGAAGGTGGGCGGGCGGCTGCAGTGGCTGCATGTGGCGGTGAGTGCGGAGGTGACCGTGTACGCCATATTGCCGGGGCGAGGTTACAAGCAGTCGATGGTGATGCTGGGGGCGGCCTATGCAGGGTTCTTGGTCCACGACGGATGGGCACCTTACTACCGATTCGTCTTGGCCTTCCATCAAAGTTGCCTGAACCATCTGCTGCGGCGCTCGAAGGAGATGGCGCAGATCGCCTCGCCCACGGCGGCCGCCTTTCCCTGGGCCGTGGGCAACTTGCTGAAGACGGGCCTGCGGTTGCGTGACCGTTATCAGCAGGACGAGATCTCGGAACACGGCTTGCGGACGGCGACCGGGCGGCTGGAGGCGAAACTGGGCCGGCTGCTGGAGAAGTCCTATCGGCATCCGGCGAATCGTCGCTTGGCACGTCATCTGGAACATGAACGGCCCTGGTTGTTCAGCTTTCTGTACTGCCCGGGTCTGGACGCGACCAACCACGCGGCGGAGCGGGCGATCCGGGGGATGGTGATTGCACGCAAGGTGTGGGGCGGGAACCGCACCTGGGCGGGCGCGCAGACGCAACAGATTCTGGTCAGTGTGCTGCGCACCTGTTGGCAACAAGGCAAGGACGCCTTTGCCCGACTGGTGGGGTTGTTGCGCTCGCTTTCGACCGAGACCCTGGACATTGTGCCGGACAGCAGTTGATCCAGCACTGCTTGGGCAGGAACCAATTCTCCCGATGAATCGTTCAGCGACATCGAAGTTGGAATCGCGGACCTGGGGCGGGCGCACCTTCTCGGCCCGGGAGCTGCAGTTGATGCGGCAGACGGCGGCGGACTTTGGCGCGCTAGGGGTAACGGAGATCGCGCGCACGGTCTGTGAGCTGTTGAGGTGGAAGCGAGCCAACGGCAAGCTGAAGCATCACGAGTGCCGGCAACTGCTGGAGCGGTTGCAAGCCGAGGGAGCGCTGACCCTCCCCGCCCTGCGGAACTTGGGCGGGAGGGGTCCGCGGCAGGTCGACGTCAGTCAGCACCGCATCGAGCCCGAGCCTCTCGAGTGCGCGGTAAGGGAGTGCGAGCCGCTGGAGTTGGCGCTGGTGGCAGGCCCAGCGGAGAGTCGACGGTGGCGCGAGCAGGTGGAACGCTATCACTATCTGGGGTGCCCGGTGCCCTTCGGCGCCCACTTGCGCTATTGGGTGCGGAATCGCGACCGGGAGCTCGCCTGCCTGCTCTGGACCTCACCGGCCTGGAAGATGCAGTGCCGCGACGCCTGGATCGGCTGGAACGAAGAGCGGCGACAACGCAACTTGCCCTGGATCGTCAATCATGGGCGGTTTCTGATTCTGCCCTGGGTGCGAGTCCTGGGGTTGGCGAGCAAGATCTTGGCGCGGAGCGCCCGGCAAATGCCCGACGACTGGCGGGCTCACTACGGGCATCGTCCGCTGCTGCTGGAAACGCTGGTGGACGCGCAGCGCTTTCGCGGAACTTGCTACCGGGCCGCCAACTGGATCTATGTGGGACAGACCACCGGTCGTGGCCGCATGGACCGGGAGCACAAAACCCACGGTCAAGCCATCAAGGACATCTACCTCTACCCGCTGGTCCGCGACGCCCAGCAACGCCTCTGCGGCGATCCGGTGCGGTAAACAAATACCAAAGGTGAGTCATCGGGAGCCAGACCGTGCCAAGGGCCGAAAGCGACTCCGGCCTGCCGTACGTCCTTGAGACTCTCGACCTCCTCCAGCTTATGATCGATGATCCGCACGCGAAACACTCCCGGGCGGGAGCGTTTAGAGATGTAAACGTACTTGGAATCTCGGGACCATTCCG
>DASWCA010000362.1:0-10814 GCA_036390355.1 Acidobacteriaceae bacterium | reverse complement strand
GCAATGCATTGGGCATGAGCGCCGCGGAACGCGACAAATTTATCAAGAAGCAGGAGCTGCCCATCTTCGACGGCTCGCAGGAGTACTGCCTGTGGCTCGGCTGCATGGGCGCCTACGACCCGCACGGCCGCGAAATCATATCTGACTTCGCGCGCATCATGGATCACCTCGGCACGACCTTCGGCGTCCTCAAGAAAGAGAAGTGTACCGGCGACCCCGCCCGCCGCCTCGGCAACGACCTCGTCTTCCAGACGCTCGCCGAATCCGGCCTAGCCACCTTCGCCACGCAAAAGGTCCAGAGGATCGTCGCCATCTGTCCCCACTGCATCCGCACTATCGCCAACGACTGGCGCGAATTCGGCATCGCCCCCGAGATCGAACACCACAGCGAATTCATGGCCCGCCATAAATCGCAGTTGCCTTCTACCGACAACCAGCAACCAGCAACCAATAACTCAGTGGTCTACCACGATCCCTGCTACCTCGGCCGCTACCAGGACATCTACGACGAGCCCCGCGCGGTCATCCAACAGCAAGCCTCCCTGGTCGAAGCCCCGCGCAACCACGAGCGCAGCTTCTGCTGCGGAGCCGGCGGCGGACTCGCCTTCCTCGGCGAAGAAAAAGGCGATGCCCGTGTGAGCCATGTCCGCGCCCGCGAACTAGCCGCCACCGGAGCACAGACGGTCGCCACCGCCTGCCCCTTCTGCAACACCATGTTCCGCGATGCCTTTACCGCAGTCAGCGAAGCCCCACCCCAGCTCCTCGACATAGCCCAACTCACCGCCCGCAACTTACCAAAGGGTGCCCCATGATCACCGAGCGCTCCCGCGCGAGGTTATCGTGGGGTTGGTCTCTCCAGGCCAGTCAACTCGCTTAGCGAATATCCCCGAAGTGCACACCCTCCGCCGGGCCATCTCCCTGATCCAGGAGCTGGATCGAAGTCGCCGGTCCCAGGTTCACGCCGCCATCGGCACCCCACTCGCGCAGCGCCCACACAATCTGCTTCGACGGAGTCACCTCGATCGCCTGCGCCGACCCGGGCGAGTTGTCCCCATTCTTCGTCCACTCGTTCACCCAGTTGTTGATGACCGTGTTTCCGTTCTTCAGCCGCCACGCGTTCTGCAGGTTCGCGAACTTGTAGTCCGGCGCGTCAGCCTTGCTCCAACTCCAAACTGTATCGCCTCGCCGAGTCACCTCACGGACTCCCAGCCCATCCGTGATCAGCACGTTTCCGTTGGCCAACGGATTCGCGCTCCACACACCGTGCTCCCCCGGAAACGACCAGAGTTCCTTGCCGTTCGCGTCGTACTCCACCACTTTATTCAGATCCAGATGCGCCACCAGCAGCGTCCCGTTGGCCGTCAGCCGCGCATGCCGGAACTGCGGATGCACGCTCACCGGCTTCTTCACCTCAAGTGGCAACTCCTTCTCAATAGCACCCGTCCGGATGTTCACCACCCGCAGGAGCGCATTCGGGTCCGCGTTCTCGATGTAGAGCACGCGGTCCATCCCGATCGGCACCGCCGTATGCACCTCGTGTCCCGCAGGTGGCACATAGTTCCACACCACCTTCTTCTCCGGCGAAATCTCCATCAGACCAAACTGATGAGCCAACAGAATGTTCCCGTTCGAGAGCATGACCATGTCGCTGATCTCGCCCTTGCCCGTGGGATCGTCATAGCTCCAGGCAATTTTGCCGCCGCGCACGATGAACATCCTGCGATCATGCGACTCGCCCGAATACACGAAATCATGCTGCGCCAGTCCCTTGCCGGGAAGCTCTGCCGGAGCCCGTCCCGGTGTAGGCACGATTGCCGTTCCGCCCGCTGCCGAGCTGCCCTGCGCCCGCGCCACGCCATAACCGACTGCAACAGCCATCGCCACAACCACCACGTTCAATCTCATCCCCGAACCTTTCGTCGAACGCTCACCGCATCGGCAAAAACTTCCCGTCACACAAATACGGCTTCGCCTTTGCATCTACCACCACCACCTTCACATCGTTGTCCGTAACTGCCTTCTCAAGGGGCAGATCCGTCCCGTTCTCCACGATATCCGCAAGTTTCACGTGCACCTTGTCGGGCGTAATCCCTTTGATCGTCACGTTCTTCAGCTCGACCTGCGTCCGATGCGCCTCGTCATACCCCGCAATCAGCACATCGCCCGGAGTCAGGTCGGTGATGTTTTCCAGCGTAATGGCTTTGTAGTCCGGAATCCGCTCACCCTTGATCCCCGGATCGGTGAAGCCTTCAATCGTCTGGTTGTTGTAGTACGGGCTGATCGCGATCGGCACTCCCACATCGCGCATGCAGATGTTTTTGTACACCATGTCGTGGACCAGGCCGCCGCGTGTCGCGTTGCTCTTGATGCGGATACCGCTGGTCGTATGGTCCTCGGTCAGCCCATCCACCAGCAGGAAGCTGTCGCCGGTATTCGTCTCGCTGCGAATCGACATGCCATGCCCACTGTAGAAGTGGTTGTCGATCACGGACATGTGTGTCACGCCCGTCTTGATCGCCACATTGTCGTCACCGTTGTCGATCCAGCTATGTGCAATCGTGACGTTTGTCGACGACCCCGGATCGATGCCATCTGTGTTTCGCGGCCGCGGATCGTTCGGGCCCGGCTGATGCACCGGCGTCTTCAGATGCACACCCCACACCGTAAATCCATCTGTCCGAGACACGCCCACATGGAAGTTCGGCGAATCGTGCAGCGTAATCCGGTACATCGTAAAGCCGTCCGCCTGCGCCGCGTCGATCAGCCGCGGATCGCTGTATGGAATGCCCGCGGGCAGAGCCGCAGTCGGCTCGCCCTGCACCGCCAGCGCCCACCACGAGACGCCCTTATCCAGCAACTTCGCCCCGCCGCGCCCATCGATCACGCCATCTCCCATGATCGCCACATCCTTCGCGCGAATCGCAATAAACGGCTTGCATCGCCCCTTCGCCGGAATCGTCCCGCACGTCCCGGCCCCAGTGATGTCGTAGTCCGACGCGCGCCGCGACGCAAACAGCGTAACGCCCTTATCCACCAGCAGCGTCACGCCCTCCGGAATATTCAGTGGCCCACTGAGATACGCATTGCCTGCCATACCCGCAAGCGGGCCAACATGATCGGCAAGTTCTACGGCCTTCCCTGCGCCACATCCATCCAGCGCCTTCTGGATTCGCTCCGTATCCGGCTTGTCTTCCGCGCTTTTGCCAGCTCCATCCGTAATGCGACCGTCCTCTGTGCCCAGCAGATTCGCGCTCAGCTTCACGCACGCCTCGGGAATCTTCGGCTCCGTCACCGTGCGCGTGTCCTGCGCTCCCGCCACTGAAGCCGTCGCAACCATCCCACACGCAAGCACCAGCCGCATCTGCCATCGGCCCGTCCGCACACACATTCCATTCAGTGACATCGATCCAGCCTCCGCAACTGCCATGCCAAACTAGCACAGGTCACCGCGCTCGGCCACATCCTGTGACCTCAGACTCGGATGCGTGCAGACTTTGTCGCGGAGTAGTTCAAAGATCGTACTTCGAACTTCCATCGTCGAGCCTGGTCATCAGCGCCACCACGCACGGAGTCATTACCATCGCGACAAAAATAATCCCCGCAAAAACATCATGCACGTGAGTCTCCCTAAGCGGCCCACCGAAGCAGGAGAGGGCCAACATTCCAACCTATCGGCAACGCAAGTGCGCGCGTGAGTCACAGTTCCACTCCTCACTAACGAAGTCCTATGAACCTCGCAAATTTTCTCCAACCCACACTCAAAAAACGGCTTGCAGACGCGAAAAGGCCGCCCGGCAACAGGGCGGCCTCTTCTTTAGGGAGAATAGTTCCAACGGAGGCAAAGCCATCAGAACTTTCTGGCTGCATACTAAGTTTGGCCAAAACCCGTGTCAAGGCCAAATCTCAACAATCGCAACTGTCTAAGAAATAAGATAGTTAGCAAACGATAACCAGGTGGTAACATTCGTTTTTCATTCGCCCGTCCCGCAATCCAGGAATCTTAAACTTCAGGAAAAGAATGGTTTTACCTGAGATCGTGCACCTGCCAAGGTGCATTTAAGCCCACCAACCCGCCTCATGGTCAATCCCACGTTCAGGCTATGCCTCCGGACCTCTCAGGCGCTTGGCCCCCGTCCCGCGCAGGTCGATCCTAAGAAATTCCGGTTCGCTCGCCGCAGGCTTACCCTGCATCACGCGAATCGCGGCTCGTCCGCCGCCGAGAAACAGCCCAAGCACCACCGCCGCAAGCGCACCCACGCCGCAAAAAACCGCGATGCTCGTCAGCAGGCTGTACGTCTTCTGTATCTCCGCATGAAACTCGAGCGGCATCGGCTTGTCGAAGCTCACCTCACTGCGCAGATGAACTCCGTCCACCATCTTCTGCGCATCGCTGGCCGTCCATGCACCGGTGGTCAGCACGACCAGCGGCCCCTCTCGCCGCATCTTCATCGTGCCCGATTTCATCGCCGACTCAACCGCGCGCCCATGCTCGCCCGCAATCTGCGGCGTCGGATACAGCAGCAGAGTCAACACGCCGCCGCTCTTATACTTCGCCGTCACCGCCTCGCCATTCTTTTCGAATCCCACCGCTTGGGCCGGCACCACTCCGCCCATTGCCTGGTAGCCCACCGGTCCCAGCGCGTACTTCACCGAATCCGCATCCAACCCCTTCGCCGGCAACAAGCCCGGCAGCAGCGGCGCGATTCCCGCCGGTCCACCCACCTTCGGAAGTCCCACAATCAATTCTTTCGTCTGCGCAATCAGCGCCTCGTGGCTAAGCTTGAAGTTCTCCCGCACCACATTCACGCCGCTACGCATCAGTAGCTCGTCTCCATTCGATACCGCACCATCGCCCAGTTTCTCCGGCCGCATCCCCGGCTTGCGGAAGTAGTCGAATGCAGAGATCGCCCCGCTGGTATCGACAAATCTATAAACAGTGATGGCGCCACGCTGCGTCCCATTCACGTATTCCGATCGCGCAAACCGCTTCAGCCCATCCTCCGTCAGAACCGGCGCGTCGGCCGCGTCCACCTGGCCAAGCCCATCGCCTGCATCGCCTTCAGCCACGCGACTAAGTTTGCCCAGCGTCGCGGGCAACAAGGGCGTCGGCGGCTCAATCAGCATCGTCTTCGCCACCGGAGCCTGCGCATATAGGCCGACACCCGCGCTAAATCCCATCGTCGCCGCGACTACCGCAACGCACATCGCCGCGCGAAGCGCCGCCGGAAAACGCACCTTCGTCCGCCAACCGGACACCGCCAGATATCCCGAAAAATCACCCATACTTCGCTCAGACTACCACCGCAGCCGCTTGGGTAGCTCGCCACGCCTGCTTCCGTCAGGGCCGAGAGCCTGGCAGCATTCGGGTTAGCCCGGGAGCGTATATTCCAGATCGTACGAGTGCTGCCCCCCGGCAATCACAATCGTGAATGTGCCCGCGATGCCCTTGAAGTCCCCGGTGCCTGAACCCGGAGCAATCTTCACCATCATGTGCTGCCCGTCCTTGTCCATTGTCGCGAAGTGTTGCAGCACGAAGCTGCCGTGCTTTCCCGCGAGCGTCCCCGTCACCATCTCGATCCCAACATATCCTGCGGTGCCAAGTTTGTAGTCTCCTCCGCCAAACATCTCGCCCTGGGTTGTTCCCTCAAGATCACCATGGATCTCCTTGTTGATGGAGAACCGGGTAATGCCCTCCGCCGGCGTCGGAGTGAGCGGCTCAACCTTTACAGTGAACGTTCCGTGGGCGTGATGCGTCATTAAGGTCTCCTTCTTCTGGGCAGGCGCGAACGGCACCAGCAACGCAAGCGCCAAAATCGGACCAGCTATTCGCATCCTAAGCCTTCTCTGACAACTGAGAACCGACAACTTCCTCATTGTCCCGCACTTGCCCGTTCCGTCGCCACCCGCGTTCCACTTAGCCCACCTTCATACCTCGCGACACCCTTGTACAGACTCTCCGCCACGCGTTCCCGGTACTCCGGCGCCTGCAACTGCACTGCGTCTTTGGGATTGGTGACAAACGAAATCTCCGCCAGGATCGACGGCATATTCGCTCCAATCAGCACCACGAACGGAGCCTTTTTCACGCCACGATCCTTCAATCCCGCATTGCCCCCGTGCAGCCCGCCGTACAGACTCTCCTCGACGTCGGCCGCGAACTCCCTGCTCTCGGCGATCTTGTCCTTCAACGCGATCTTCTTTACCAGGTCACTCAACTGGTGGATCGACTGGTCGCTCACCGCATTCTCGCGTGCCGCCACATCCAGCGCCGTGGGATCCGACGTAAAGTTCAGGTAGTACGTCTCCACCCCGCGCGCGCTTGTGTCGCTCGAAGAGTTCGCATGGATCGACAGGAACAGGTCCGCCTGCGCCCTGTTCGCGATCGCCGTCCGCGTCTCCAGCGGAATAAACGTATCGTCGGACCGCGTGTAGATAATCTCCGCACCGAGCCGGTCGTGCAGCAGTTTGCCCAACCTCAACGCCACGTCGAGCACCACATCCTTCTCCTCGATCCCGTCCGCGCCAAGCGTGCCCGAGTCGTGCCCACCATGCCCTGGATCGATCACGATCCGCCCAATCTTCAAGCCCAGCGCCCGGACCAGGGAGGTCTCGCCATCCGCCATCGGGGTCGCCGCCCGCGCCGGCGTAGCATCCGCGATCGCAGCATTCGATCCAGCCCCAGCTTTCGTTCGTCCCTTGCGCGTCTTCTTCGAACTCGACACAGCCCCATTCGTCGCAGTCGTAGAGCGCTGCACAGGCGGAACTGCAACTGCTCCGGCTGCCCTATCCACATCTCCGGGTGCCCCATTCATCGCAGTCTCATCGCGATGAGTGGGTTCTGCCCCCGCCGCACTCGGCGATATTCCCGCCCTACTGACTGCGCGATCGTCCCTCGAACCTCGAACCTGAGAACTCGAACCCTGATCGTCCACCACCGCCGAGATCGGCTTCGAAGTCGGCTTGCTCGTCGCTTCCACTCGTCCCGGCATGTCGCTCAGATCGACAACTTCACTCGTCGTGCTCGCACTCCTCGTCGCTACACTGTTCGGAACCGGCTTCGCTGCAGTCGGCTTTACCGTCGCAGCCGCGTGTGGCGCGGGCACGTCACCCGGTGTCGCTGAATCCCTTCGACTCGACGCCGGGGATTCCTTGTTCTCCGCCTGTTCCCTACCCGCCGCAGGTCCGCCATGAATATCGATGATCAGCCGGTAAGGATTCGGCAGCAGAAACGCCGAGTACTCCGTCACATCGTTCACATCGAGAACCACGCGCGTCACATCGTCCGAGTACTGCGCCGCCCGAACCTTCTTCAGAAAGCCATCGTCCGTTACCGCAAAACTCTTGCCCACCAACTCCTGCGCCAGCCGCGCCCCATGCAGGTCGAAATAGATGCGGTCCGGGTTCGGCACACGCGATGCCTCATACGTAACGTCGTCGCCGAGATCGATCGCCACCCGCGTGTACGTCGGCGTAGACCAGTGCCGAATTCCGGTCACCACCGCCCGCTTCCCGCTCCGCTTCGCACCATTCGCATCCGCGGCCACAAGCACTTCCCCACCAAGTCCATCCGCCGCAGGTGCCCCATTCATCGCAGCACTATCACGATGAGTGGATGCGACCCCAACACCGGGTAGCCCATCCTTCGCGGCAATATCGCGAAGGGTAGGTTGAGTAACCCCCATACCGGGTGCCCCATTCATCGCAGCATCACCGCGATGAGTGGGTTGGGCCACCGAATTGGGTGCCCCAGGTCTCGCATCCGAGACCTGGGTTTTCGCTGCATTGACCCGCCCTGTCTTCCCTCGAACCTCGAACCTTGAATCTTGAACCTCCAGCGAAGCCAGCCCGGCCTTCGCCTCCTCCGCCTGCTGGCTCTTTGAATGCAGCTTCAGCAACAGCTTGTACTTCTCCCGCGCCGCCTTTGCATCGCCGAGATCGTTCTGCTCGATCTCGCCCTCGGTCAGAAGCGCCTGCGCTCGCAGCGAACTCCCGGGATACTGCTTCCGCAGAAACTCATACTGCCCGATTGCCGCCTCAAGACTCCTCGCATCGTGCAACGACCGCCCCTGCTCCGCGAGCAACTCTGCCACCGAGTACACCGCCGAAGGAGCATGCCCATCTCCGGGGTTCGCATGATAGATCGCGCGGTACAAATCCATCGCACGCATGTAATCCGCCCGCGTCCGCGCATCTTCAGGAATCGCCTCCAGCGTCTCCCGCGCGCGTTCCGCCTGCTCCCAGGGTGTCAGCACTACAATCCTTTTTCCCGCGCGAGCCCTTGCCGCCGGCGCGGTATTCGAGCGCACCCGAGCCGCACCGCAACACAGCGCCGCGACACAACTCAACCCCGCCACGCATCCCGCGCATCGCAGCCACCGCATTTGCTTCCTCAGGGACATATCCCCCTCAGTTTAAGTCGCCACGCCCCACAACCTTGTGTGAAAAGCCGCCCGGTACTCCCCGCGATACCCCCGGGCAAGGCAACCCGCAAATTCTGAAACCTGAACACACCTTCATTGGATGCGGATCGCGCACTTCAACGGCCGCGCATTTCCTTTGTGTGACTTACCAACTTGCTACCGAATGGGTGCCCCACATCTCGATTTTGAGATGTGGGTTGGAGCCAACACAAAACTGGGTGCCCCATTCATCGCAGCCTCATTGCGATGAGTGGGCGTCGAATCGGTGCAGTTGAAGCTGGCGCCCCATCTTCTTCAGCTACCCGATCAATCCCCCCACAACCTCCGCAGTTTTCCCCAGCGCTCCATCGAGCGCAGAGACATCACTCCCACCAGCCTCCGCAAGATCAGGCCGCCCACCACCCTTGCCTCCGACCATCCCCGCGAGCGCGCCCACAATCTTTCCCGCCTGCACCTTCGCAGTCAGATCCTTCGTCACACCCACAATCAGCGAAACCTTCCCATCCGAAGCAGCGCCCAGCACCACCACGCCCGACCCCAGCTTCCCACGCATCTGGTCGACGAGGTCGCGCATCGGCCCACGCTCCAGCCCATCGACGCGCTGCGTTATCACCTTAACGCCCTTGACTTCAACCACCGCAGCTTCCCCGGCAGCAGCGGACGCCGACTTCATCCGAGCCGCATCGAGCTCGCGCCGCAACTTCTTCATCTCCTCTTCCTGAGCCGCAATCCGCGCCCGCAGCGCATCCGCCGGAGCCGAGCCATCTGCCCCGCCGACGATCTGCCCCACCACACGCGCCACCTCGAAGTCCCGTCGAAACTCGCCCAACGCGCCCAACCCCGACACCGCCTCCACGCGCCGGACGCCGCTCGAAACCGAACCCTCGCCTACCAGCTTGATCAGCCCAATCTCACCGGTCGCCGCCGTATGCGTACCGCCGCAAAGCTCGGTCGAAAAATCCCCGATCTTCACCACGCGCACCCGGTCGCCATACTTCTCGCCGAACAGCGCCATCGCATGGAACTCATTCACCGCGACATCGATCGGCACATCCACCAGCGTCTCAACCTTCTCGTTGCCCAGCACCTGGCGATTGACGATGTTCTCCACCTCCGCCAGTTCCTCCTCCGCCACGCCGGCAAAGTGCGAGAAGTCGAACCGCAATCTAGCCCGATCCACCGACGATCCCGCCTGCTTAACATGCCGCCCCAGCACCTCGCGCAGAGCCGCGTGCAGCAGATGTGTTCCCGTATGATTCCGCGTCACCGCAGCCCGCACCTCGCCATCGACAACCGTGTCCACGACATCGCCCACCGCAATCCGCTCCCGCGCGACCACGCGATGCGCCCACACTCCCTGCACCGGCTTCGACGCGCCGCTCACATCCGCCACAACGGTGTTGTGATCGTCCGAATACAGCCAACCCACATCGCCCACCTGCCCGCCCGAGTCCGCATAGAAGCTGGTCGCATCCAGCACCACCTCGCCCGCATCTCCCGGCTTCAACTCAGGCACGCCCACGCCATCCTTCACCAGCGCAAGCACCTTCGCGCCATCCACCCGCAGCGCGTCGTAGCCTTCAAACTCCGTCTTCGCCAACTCGCGATACACTGGCGCCGCCGTCTTCTGCGACCCGCCCTTCCAAGAAGCCCGCGCCCGCGCCTGCTCCTCCTGCCGAGCCGCCTCAAACCCCTCCATGTCGAACGCAATGCCCGCATCCCTGGCTGCATCCTGCATGAAATCAAGCGGCATTCCGTAAGTCTCATAGAGATGAAATGCAGCAACACCATCAAATCCCGATGAATCTCCGAAGCCGCTGCCGTCGCCCATACCCGCGCCGGAACCAGACCCAGACCCAAATCCCTTACCGTCGATAGAGCCTCCGCCATCCGCAGATTTGCTCATCTCGATCAATTCATTCATCTTCACAAAGCCCGACTTCAGTACCCGGTCAAACTGCTGTTCCTCAGCGAGCACCACCTTGCTCACCCGCTCCGCAGCCTCCTTCAACTCCGGATACGCCGCGCCCATCTCGTCGCGCACCGCGAACACCATCTCATGCAGAAACGGCTTCTCCTGCCCCAGCAGCCGCCCATGCCGAATCCCCCGCCGCATGATCTTCCGCAGCACATACCCACGCCCTTCATTCGAAGGCACCACGCCATCCGAAATCAGAAACGTCGCACACCGCGCATGGTCCGCAATAATCCGCAGCGACGCCGTCGTCTTATCCGTCTCATCCGTGCGATCCGTGGTCGTCGTTAGTTCCTTCGCCCGCTTGATCAGCGGCACAAAAAGATCCGCGTCGAAGTTGCTCACCACATCCTGCAACACGCAAGCAATGCGCTCCAGCCCCATCCCCGTATCGATCGAAGGCTTGGGTAGCGGCGTCA
>DASWCA010000361.1:0-4201 GCA_036390355.1 Acidobacteriaceae bacterium | reverse complement strand
TGTCTCGTTTCAGGACACACATACCCGCGAATTCGCAGGAAGAATCCGCGCCGCCAGGGAATCAGATCTCAGGGTAGAAGTCGAAGAATGCGTCGATGCTGTGCCGCAGTTGTGCCTCGATCTCTTCGCGGCTGCCTTCCAGCACATGCATCGTCACATGCGCTTCGTGGCCATTCTTCAACGACACGGGAGCTTCGCCGACCGATACCACCTCATCCGCCGGCAGAAGCCGCATTCCATACACCAGGGTCAGATTTGCCATGCCTGATTCTTTCACCTTCGGGGCTGGTAAGGCGAAAGGGCGCACTCCGGTTGGCGTTGTGGATTTCGGCGAGGCAGGGCGAGTGTTATTCCGAGAGCGGCTTCGGCGTTGCCGGGGCGGTGGCCGCGTGGCCTGCCCGCAGCATTAGCGCGTTATGGACCACGACGATCACGCGCGGGTCATTCTCGAACTGCGCCAGGACCGGGTCATGGTGCATCTCGCGCTGGATGTCCATGCCCGCCTCACTCGCCGTTGCCAGTGAGTGCAGCATCTCCTCCTGGAGCCCATTTCCCGCATACAGCCTTGCCATCTCAAAGGAGAACCTGGCGCGCTCTTCGGAAGAAAGCACGTGGGCCGCGATGCCCCCGGTTCCCTGCTGGTTGAATACCATCGGATCGAGTTTCAACGCCGTCGAAAGCTCGCGCCGCGCCCCCTTGAAGTCCTTGGTTTCGAAGTAGGCGGTCGCCAGGTTGGCGTGGAAGACAGCCGCGTGCTTCTCCAGCTTGATCGCCTTCTTATAGTCGGAGATCGCCGCGTTCGATTCGCCATCGATAAACTGCACCGCGCCGAGGTTGTTCCACGCCTCCGCGTCCTTGCGGTTCAGCTTGACGACGCGCTGGAAGTACGCCCGCGCGAGCTGCACATTCTTCATCTCGAGCTGGGTGAGGCCCATCTTGTTCAGCAGAGCCGGGGCATTTCCGCCTCGATCCACCGCGGCCTTGTAGTAGTCGAGAGCGTCATCGGGGAAACGTCGTGCCCGCAGGATGTCGGCCTGCTGCTCCAGAACCTGCGGCGACGAAGTAGCCAGACTGGGCAGATGCTGTTGAATCTGCGTCCATTGTTCGGATTGATGCAGGCGTTCCCGAGCAGCAGTTGTGGGAGTGAGACTCTGTTGCGCCAGGATTCGCGGAGTTAGCCACGAAGCGGCGAGCAGGCAAAGCAGGCTGAGCACAATGGCGCGGAAGACGCGGAGTTCGATTGCGGACGGGTAGTTTGAAACGAGGCGCATAACACACCCCCAAGCGGCCTGTATTCTGCGCTTACGCTTACTAGGATGTCAACTATCTTCGCCGATGGGTCCTCGCCCGTGCAACTGTCTTCACCTGATCTTTATCTGATCGTAATTCGATCGTGGGCGACTGCTGGACGGGTTGGCGCGACGGCGCCCGTTAACCTGTTAGACCCACGCAATTTAGCGGCGAAATTTGGTCGCGAATCTGTGGTCGAATGACATTATCTCGCGCCAGAGGGTCTATCCAGTCAGATGGAGGGACGTGACCCGGCCGGGTGGCAGTGCAATGGGAGACAGGGATTCGGATGGAAAAAAGGGCAATCATTATTGGAGCGGGGCCTGCGGGTCTGACGGCGGGTCTGGAGCTCTTGAGACGTTCGGATATCGTTCCGGTGATTCTTGAGGCGAGCGGCGAGATTGGCGGAATCTCGCGGACGATTCGGTACAAGGGCAATCGGATGGACATTGGAGGCCACCGCTTCTTTTCGAAGTCGGACCGGGTGATGCAGTGGTGGATGGATCTGATGCCGCCCGAGACGGCACCTTCCGCGGAGGAAGCGGCCAAGCCGGCGGAGTCCGGGACACAGGGGCCGGATGGGCAGATGAGCTATGAGATCAGCTACCAGGGGAAGAAGAGAGTGGTGGCCGTGCCGGCGCACCCGCCGGAGGAGCCTCCCCTGCGCGGTCTTGGGCCGCTGCTCGGCGACGCCGATGACGAGGATTCGGAGCCGCAGGAGGACTCGGCAGCCGACGCCAACCGCGATATCGAGGAGACCGTGGCGGTCGCCGAGCCGGAGAATCCCGACCTGGTGATGCTGATCCGGCCGCGCCGAAGCCGCATCTACTATCTGCGCAAGTTCTTCGACTATCCCATCACGTTGACGGCGAACACGCTGAAGAACCTGGGCGTGGTCCGAATGGTGCGTGTCGGGACGAGTTATGCGATATCGCGCGTACACCAGATCAAGCCGGAGAAGAGCCTTGAGGATTTTCTGATCAACCGGTTCGGCCGCGAACTATACCTGACGTTCTTCAAGAGCTACACGGAGAAGGTGTGGGGCACGCCGTGCCATGAGATCTCGGCCGAGTGGGGCGCGCAACGCATCAAGGGCCTGTCGCTGACGACGGCGGTCAAGCACTTTGTGAAGAAGATGCTTCGCCCGAAGAGTCATGGCGGCGATCTGGCGCAGAAGGGTACCGACACCTCGCTGATCGAGCGCTTCATGTATCCGAAGTTCGGCCCGGGACAGCTCTGGGAGCATGTGGCGGAGCTGATCCAACAGAAGGGCGGCGAGATCCACATGGGCTGGAAGGTCGATAAGCTGAATTTCTGCGAGGGCGACGATCTGCGCGTCGCGTCGATCGAAGCCGTGCGCGAGGATGGCGAGCAGCAGACGTTCGCGGGCGATTACTTCTTTTCGACCATGCCGATGCGCGAGCTGGTGCGCGCAATGAAGACGCCGGTTCCGGCAAACGTGCTGGAAGTCAGCGACGGCCTGCAGTATCGCGACTTCATCACTGTCGGGCTGCTGGCGGACCGGCTAAAGGTGAAAGAGCCTGACGGCGGTCTGTTGAAGGACACATGGATCTATATTCAGGAGCCGGATGTGCTGCTTGGCCGGCTGCAAATCTTCAATAACTGGAGCCCGTATCTGGTGAGCGATCCGTCGAAGGTCTGGATCGGGCTCGAGTATTTCTGCTACGACACTGACGATCTATGGAAGATGGCGGATGACGACTTGAAGAAGTTCGCGATTGCCGAGGTCGCGAAGATTGGCATCCTGGACGTGGCGGATGTGAGCGACGCGCACGTGGTGCGAGTGCCCAAGACCTACCCGGCATACTTCGGCACCTACGACCGGTTCGACGAACTGAGGACGTTCACCGACCGCATCGAGAACCTCTTCCTCGTCGGGCGCAACGGAATGCACAAGTACAACAATCAGGACCACAGCATGCTGACAGCGATGCATGCGGTGGACGGCATTGTCGCGGGCAAGGTGGACAAGAAGACTCTGTGGGAGATCAACACGGAACAGGAATACCACGAGGAGAAGAAATAGTTGCTGGTTGCCAGTTGATTATGGCCTTTAATTTCAGTGCGGGTTAAGCTGGTAAAGGAGCAGAGCTATGACCATCCATGTCGAACTCAACCCGGAAATGGAAGCGCAAATGGCCGCCGAAGCGCAAGCGCTTGGCATAGCGCTGGAGCGGTATGCCCAGCGGCTACTTCAAGAGGCGATGGCTTTTAAGCCGAGACATCGTTCCCGTGCCAGCCAGGAAGAGTTCCGTGCCTTTCTGGATGCGCTGGCCAGTAAAACTCCCAATGTTCCGCAGCTTCGCTCTGAGACATTCTCGCGCGAGATGATCTATCGCGAGCATGACTGATGCCCAGCTCTTCTTACCTTGTAGACACCAACGTCTTATTGCGTCTTGTTCAGCCAGATAGTCCTGAGCACGGAATCATGAGGCAATGCACTGATCTGTTGTGGGAACAGGGCGCGGACCTCTTCTACACGTCGCAGAATCTAGCCGAGTTCTGGAATGTCTGTACTCGACCTGCCGACCGAAATGGGTTTGGATTTTCCATCTCCGAAGCTGACGAGCGTGCAGGTTTGATTGAAGCCAAGCTCAACTTTGCTCCCGATAGCGAAGCAACTCATCGGGAGTGGCGCAGGATAGTCGTCGCTGATGGGGTATCGGGCGTTCAGGTACATGACGCGCGTCTGGTCGCAGCCATGCACGTCCACCGCATCGAGAATATCTTGACGCTTAACACCAAAGACTTTCGTCGATTCAGCGATATCCTTGTCATCGCTCCGCAAGATGTCCTCGCAGAGAAGCCCTAGCAGCATAGGTGAGGCGTACGATGAAGAGTTTTCTGGTTCTGGCGTTCCTGATCCTGGTGGGCTTCATCTACGTCAACC
>DASWCA010000360.1:0-12546 GCA_036390355.1 Acidobacteriaceae bacterium | reverse complement strand
CGGCTCACCAGCCGTTGGAAGATAAGGCCCCGGGCCTGACGCTCGGGCCATATGGCCAGTGGTTCAACCGCAACGAGACGTGGGCCGAAGAAGCGCGTCCCTGGGTAGACTACCTGGCACGTAGCAGCTACATGTTGCAGCAGGGACGCTTCGCAGCGGACCTCCTCTATTTCTATGGCGAAGACTCGAACCTCACGGCGATCTTCGCGGATAAGGCTCCGGACATCCCCGCCGGATACGGCTTCGACTACGTCAACGCGGACGGCTTGATTCACCAACTCAGCGTAACCAACGGGCAGATTGTGACTCCCAGCGGCATGCGCTATCGGCTGCTGGTGCTCGACCCCTACAGCAAGCACATGTCGCTGCCGGTCCTACGCGCCATCCACAAACTTGTTCAGCAAGGCGCAGTAGTAGCCGGTGCCCAGCCCACCGACACGCCGAGTCTCGCGGACGATCAAGCTGAGTTCGCCAAATTGAATGATGAGCTGTTCGGCAACGGCAGCGGGGTGCAGACCGTAGGCAAGGGCAAGGTCTACGCAGGGCAAAATGCAGCAGCAGCGTTGAAAGCCCTGAATGCCAGTCCTGACTTCGATCACACCACGCCCGAGAGCGATACGCAGATAGCCTTCGTACATCGCAAGCTGGCCGACGGCGACATTTACTTCCTGGACAATCGCAATGACCGCGACGAGACGGTGGACGCGACCTTCCGCATAGCCGGCAAAGTCCCGGAGTTATGGCACGCCGAAACAGGCAAATCCGAGCCAGTCTCGTACAAGATCGCAGGCGGACGCACAACGGTGCCGCTACATCTTGAGCCCTGGGGCACGGTCTTCGTGGTGTTCCGCGCGCCGGCAACCTCGGCAGCCCGAACTCTGCCCCCGCCCGTAGAGACCAAACTGACCACCATCGACGGTCCATGGAAACTGAGCTTTCAGGAGCATCGCGGCGCGCCCGCCTCCATCACGCTCGACACGCTCAGTTCCTGGACCGACAACACCGACCCAGGCGTGAAGTACTTTTCCGGCGCCGGCACCTACACAAAGACGATCCAGGCCACGGCGGATTGGTTCAAGCCGGGCGCCAGCATCTGGATCGACCTCGGTGAGGTTAAAAATCTGGCAGAGGTGACAGTCAACGGCGTCTCCCTCGGCGTCACGTGGAATGCTCCCTTCCGCGTGGATGCCACCAAGGCGCTGAAGCCGGGAACGAACGAAATGACTGTGAAAGTCATCAATGCCTGGGTTAACCGGATGATCGGCGATCAGCAACCCGGCGCGACGAAATATACCTTCGCCGATGTAGCTCCATACACAGCCGCCTCGCCGCTGCTCCCTTCAGGTCTCCTGGGGCCGGTCGCAGTTGTGAGAGAAGCAAATCAGTAGGCAGCAATCGCAAGGAGTTGCGACAAACGCTTGTTTTCATCACACAATGGCATCAGAGGTCGGCTGAATATCGTCCCGGCACGCGCGACACAGTATACTGGGCCGTCACACGTGAAAGGAATTACGCACCGATGAACTTCTGCCGCACCGCATTTCTCGCCTGCATCTCTCTGAGCCTTTTCCACGCAGGCCTTGCAGCCGCACAAGCGTCAAAGTCCGCGCCACAGCCTGCAGCCCAGCAAGCCTGGATGAATCCCCAGCTCGATCCGGACAAGCGCGCCGACCTGATGATTCACGAGATGACCCTCGATGAAAAGATTCAGCTCGTCCATGGCGATGGCTGGGGCGTGCTGCGTGCGGGAGCACCCGTCGCCCCGCGCCACAATGGCGGCGCCGGATTTGTGCCAGGCATCCCGCGGCTCAATCTTCCCGACATTAATCTTGCCGATTCCGCCGTCGGCGTGCGCATGGCCGCCCTCCACAGCCGCTACGCGACACTGCTCCCCTCCGTAATCGGCATGTCGGCTTCGTGGGACCCCGACGCCGCATTTCTCTATGGCTCCGTCATCGGGCGCGAACTGCGCGACCAGGGCTACAACATGTCCATTGGTGGCGGAGTCGACCTGATCCGCGAGCCGCGCAATGGCCGCAACTTCGAGTACTCCAGCGAAGACCCCATCCTCTCCGGCATCATGGTCGGCCAGCTCGCGCGCGGCGTACAGTCCAATCACATCATGGGCGACATCAAGCACTACGTCGCCAACGACCAGGAAACCGGCCGCAATACCCTCAATGTCGTGCTCGACCAGCGCTCGCTCCGCGAAACCGATCTGCTCGCCTTCCAGATCGCCATCAACCTCGCGCATCCCGCAGGCGTCATGTGTTCCTACAACCGGGTCAACGGCGACTACGCGTGCGAAAACGACTTCACCCTCAACCAGGTACTCAAGCGCGAGTGGGGATTCAAGGGCTTCGTGCTCTCCGATTGGGAGGGGACCCACTCGACCGTAAAGGCCGCACTCGCCGGCCTCGATATGGAGCAGCCCGGCATCCAGTACTTCGGCGACGATCTCAAAAAGGCTGTCCTCGCTGGGAAGGTCCCACAGGCGCGGCTGGATGACATGGTCCATCGCATCGTCCGCAGCATGTTCGTCACCGGAGCAATCGACCAGCCGCCGGTCCACAGTGTCGTCGATCCCTTCCGCGGCCGCGACGACGCTCAGAAGATCGAAGAAGAGAGCATCGTAATGCTCAAGAACGCCGGCAACATCCTTCCGCTCTCTGCCGCAAGGATTCACAGCATCGCGGTCATCGGGGGTCACTCCGACGTCGGTGTCCTGTCCGGCGGAGGTTCAGCCCAGGTCGACGCGCCCGGCGGGAATGCAATCGATCCCATGCCAGGTCCATCGATCTGGGGCAACGCCGTCTACTTCCCTTCCTCCCCGCTCCGCTACATCCGCGAGCAGGCCGCGCCCAACGCCACCATCGCTTATGACCCCGGCGCCAACCCCGCCGATGCGGCCAAAACCGCTGCGTCCGCCCAGGTTGCCATTGTCTTCGTAACTCAGTGGATGTCGGAGGGCCAGGACTCCGCAACGCTCAGCCTTCCCAACCACCAGGATGCACTCGTCGCCGCTGTCGCTGCCGCTAATCCCAACACCATCGTCGTGCTGGAGAACGGCGGACCCGTCAGCATGTCCTGGGCCCCGCAGGTCAAGGGTATCGTCGAATCGTGGTATCCGGGGATCGGCGGCGGTCAGGCGATCGCCAACATCCTCTTCGGCCGCGTCAACCCATCGGGCAAGCTGCCTGTCACCTTCGCTGCCGCGGATGCCGACCTGCCCCATCCGCACGTCCCTGGCCTCACCGAGCGGACCACCAACAATGGAGCCAACGCCGCCGGTACCCGCAACCAGCCCCGAGACTTCCCCGTCGACTACAACGTCGAAGGCATGGCCGTCGGTTATCGCTGGTTTCAGGAGAAGAACAAGCAGCCGCTGTTCCCCTTCGGCTTTGGCCTGTCGTACACCCACTTCGCCTACTCGAACCTGAAGGTCGATGCCAATGCCCCCAACCATGGAATGACCGTCAGCTTCGATCTGCGCAATACCGGAGAACAGGCCGGCGACGAGATCGCCGAAGTCTACCTCACCTTGCCCGCCTCAGCCGGAGAACCCTTCCGCAAGCTGGCCGGATGGAAGCGCGTCTCCCTGGCCGCTGGTGCAACTCAGACAGTGGAGATCCCGCTCGACCCGCTCTATCTCTCCACCTACTCAATCCAGGACAGTGCCTGGAGCCGGCCTGCCGGTGATTTCCTCATTGAGGTTGGCGGCTCGTCCGCAGACCTTCCCCTGCGCCATCCCGTGAGGCTTGCCGCCCACTAAAGCCGTCCTCAGCCTCATAGTCGGGCTATTTCCCGGCGGTGGCATCCAAGTCCTTCGGACTATATAGTTATTGCGTTAACGGCATGGTCGTGCCGCGCGGACCCATCCCGCCCGGAGCGAGCTGGCATAGCTTCCAACATGCATCTAATGCGCTAACCGCCGGTTGCGAGAGATACTGATTCAAGCGAGCTGAGGCACTGATAAATGGAATTTCACATCTCCCGGACTATCCGGGAAGCGGCGAAAGTTGACGACCTCCTGTTCAGCTACAGCGGCAACGTAGTCTTCGCCAATGTGGCGGCAAGCCGGAAGCTGGCAGAGGCGCTGAACCAGGCCCGCGGTCCCAACGCCGATCCCGCCGGCGCCGTAAACGCCGGCGCCCTGTTTGCCATGGGATTGATCGACGAACTCAGCCACGCCCTCGTCGCCAGGTATCGCAGAGAGATCGACCCCAACGTCCTCTCCGAAGCCGTCCGCTGGTTCGCCGCCCAAACCGAGCCGGACAAGCTTGAACGCCTTCTCCGAACTTTTACGGAGCAATTCCCGAACGTCGCCGTCTTCCGCGGAGAAATCACTGCCGCCAAATGGCTGCACGGCACCACCGACGGTGTGCCCAACCGCGAGATCGCGCTCGAAGAGCTGCTGATGCTCTGGATCGCGAACCTCAACCCCGCATTCAAGCCCTTCCACATGCTGTTCGAAGACGCGAGCCTGAAGCAGCAGACCGTCTACCCAAATGTCACCGCAGCCTTCCCCAATTACTTCAGCACCCGGCCTCCCATGGCGCCCGAAATCGGCAGCCTCATCGACGCTCTGCGCGCGCCATTCCTGGCCTCACCCGATTCGCTCACCGGCCAGCTCGACTTCATCCGCGAAAAGTGGGCGCCCTATCTCGGCGAAGACATCAAGCGCATCCTCCTCGCCATCGACGTCCTCCGCGAAGAGGACCTCGCCATCTGGATGCGCTTCCACCCGCCCGGCCCCGACCAGTTCCGCCACGGCGCGCCGCAGTGGGGCGACATGGGCTTCGTCGGCGACGAGTTCATCGGCTACGACGAATTCCGCCGCAAGCGCTACGCTCCTGGATACCAGGCCCCGCTAGACGAGTACGAAGCCTTCTCCGCCGACCAGGCCTGGATGCCCAACGTCGTCCTCATGGCCAAGAGCACCTACGTCTGGCTCGAGCAGCTCTCGAAGAAATACCTCCGCCACATCCACCGCCTCGACCAGATTCCCGACGAAGAGCTCCACCTCCTCGCCGATCGCGGCATCACCGGCTTGTGGCTCATCGGCCTGTGGGAGCGCAGCACCGCATCCCGCACGATCAAACGTCTCCGCGGCCATCACGACGCAGTCGCCTCCGCCTACTCGCTGAAGAGCTACGACATCGCCGAGGACCTCGGCGGATGGGCCGCCTACGACAACCTGAAACACCGCGCCGCGGCTGCGCGCCTGCGCCTCGCCAGTGACATGGTCCCCAACCACATGGGCATCGATTCGCCCTGGGTGATCGAACACCCCGACTGGTTCATCCACCGCTGGGAGAGCCCATTCCCCGCCTACAGCTTCAACGGCCCCGACCTCTCCACCGACAGCCACGTGGAAATCAAAATCGAAGATCACTACTACGATCAGACCGACGCCGCGGTCGCATTCCGCCTGCGCCACCACACCAGCGGCGAGACACGCTACGTCTACCACGGCAACGACGGTACCACCTTCGCCTGGAACGACACCGCGCAACTCGACTACTCAAAAGCATACGTTCGCGAACACGTCATCCAGACCATCCTCCACGTAGCCCGCCTCTTCCCCATCATCCGTTTCGACGCCGCCATGGTCCTCGCGAAGCGCCACGTCCAACGCCTGTGGTTCCCGCTCCCCGGCGCGGGCGGCTCCATCCCCTCACGCGCGGAGAACTCCATGTCGCAGGAGGAATTCGACTCCCTGATGCCGAATGAGTTCTGGCGCGAGGTAGTCGATCGCGTCGCCGCCGAGGTCCCCGGCACGCTGCTTCTCGCCGAAGCCTTCTGGCTGCTCGAAGGCTACTTCGTCCGCACCCTCGGCATGCATCGCGTTTACAACAGCGCGTTCATGAACATGCTGCGCGACGAAGAGAACGCCAAGTACCGCTCGTACCTGAAGAAAACCATCGAGTTCGATCCGGACATCATGAAGCGCTACGTAAACTTCATGAGCAATCCCGACGAGCGCACGGCTATCGATCAGTTCGGCTCCGGCGATAAGTACTTCGGCGTATGCACCCTGCTCGCCACCTTGCCCGGACTGCCCATGTTCGGGCACGGCCAGATTGAAGGCTACACCGAGCGCTATGGCATGGAGTTCAAACAGGCCCGCATGGACGAGCGCCCCAACGAGGGCCTGGTCGCGCGCCATCAGCGCGAGATCGCACCGCTGCTCAAAAAGCGTTACATATTCGCCGGCAGCTCCGACTTCACCCTCTACGACTTCTGGAACGGCTACGGTCATGTCGACGAAAACGTCTTCGCCTACTCCAACCGCTTCGGCGACGAACGCTCCCTGGTCATCTACAACAACAAGTACGACAGCACGCGCGGCACAATCCACATCTCCTCGGGATTCATGGACAAGGGCAGCGGCCAGATGCGCCAGCGCAGCCTGACCGAAGGCCTCGCTCTGCCCACCGGCGAATCGGTCATCATCGCCTATCGCGACACGCATGGCCTCGAATATCTGCGCCGCGCCACCGACATCCACTGGCACGGCATGAGCTTCGACCTGCGCGGCTTCCAATGCGTCGTTCTGCTCGACTGGCGCGAACTCCGCCCCAACGCCGAATGGCCGTGGGACCGCCTCTGCGATACACTCAACGGCGTCGGCGTCCCCAACGTCCACGACGAGTTGGCGCTGCTCCGACTGCGTCCGCTGCACGATGCGCTTCGCGAAACGATCAGCCACGCAAACATCCATACGCTTGCCGCTGTCGCTGACAATTTTGCCGGATACACGAACCGGCAATCGTCGCAGGCGATCGCCGTCGCAGACCCGAACGTCGACGCGATAGCTGACGGGAACTCAGATTTGGAACCGTCCAGGCTCGACAAAACGCAGCTCGAACAACTCCGCGCGATATCCGAAAAGAGCCGGTATTTCTTCGATCGCGTTGTCGAAAATTTGCCGGAGGAAACTCCGGCGCCCAAGACCACCGCGGGAACTTCGAAGACGCTCGATGCCAGCGCATCCACTCAGCGTCCGGCACCCTCTGACCTCGCCGAGGTCGTCCGCGTGAAGCTGAGCGCAGCGGCGCGCTTGCTGTCACTCGCCAGGAGTTTCTCGATCGACTGGCCCGCCAAATCCCGCCCCATCCTGCCTGCCAAGGACCCCGACACCCGCCAGGAACGCACCTGGGCGCCAATCCTCGCATGGATCGTCATGCGCAACCTTCCGGTCAAAGGTGACCTCGTTGAGACGTTCGACCGCTTGTTGCTGCGCCGCGCGCTCGCCGACATCTTCGCCACGATGGGAATGCAAGGCGAGGCGAGATGGCAGGCGGCCGCACAGGTGCGCCTGCTGCTGAGCAAAGCCGCCACCGCGCCACACGCAATCCGCTCCGAAGCACTCTGGGCCGACCCGGACGCTCGCTGGCTTGCGGGCGTCAACCACTCCGGAGGTGCAACCTACTTCAACAAGGAGCAGTTCGAAGAGCTCCTGACGTGGCTGCAGGTTCCCGCCCTCATCGAAATTGCCCGGCTGGAATCGGGTCAGCCACAGGCCATCGCCAAACTCGAGAAGGAAGTCGCAGACGCGCTCGCAGCCGCAGAATCCGCTGGCTACAACCTCGAAGGTTACTTCGCCGTCTTCACGCCTTCGATTGCCATGCCGGACTAGTAACCCAAGTGGCCTACACTCGCCAGATGCCAGCCCGTCTCATCCTCAACGCCGACGATTTCGGCCTCACTCACGGCATCAATCGTGCCGTCGGCGAACTCCACTCCGCAGGCGTCCTCACCTCCGCGACACTGATGGCGAATGGGAGCGCCTTCGACGACGCCGTAGCTGTCGCCCACGCCCACCCCACACTCGGCGTCGGCTGTCACGTCGTGCTAACAGACGGCGTTCCCGTCTCACCGCCCGAGGCAATCCCCAGCCTGCTTGGCCCTGACGGAAAGAGCTTTCGCCCGTCGCTCGCTGATTTTCTCCGCGCGACACTTCTTGGCCGCGTTCGCGAAGAGGAGATCGCGAGAGAAGCCCAGGCGCAGATAGAAAAACTCCAGCAAGCCAGCATCAACATCACCCACATCGACACGCACAAACACACGCACCTCTTTCCAGCGATCGCGCGTCCGCTGTTGCAAGTCGCCGAGCATTGCGGCATCCCGGCGATTCGCAATCCGTTTGAACCAAACTGGAGTCTTGCGCTCGACCACGGCAGCCGCTCGCGCCGCCTCGCCATCAAGCTCCTCGGACGTCTCCGCCCGCGCTTCCAACGCTATCCACAGATTCGCGAGAGCCGCATCCTCACCACCGGCGGCACGGTCGCGATCTCTGCAACAGGGCAGTTGGATTCAACCGCACTAGGCGACATCCTGCGCGCGCTCCCCGAAGATGGAACCTACGAAATCTGCTGCCATCCCGGCTATAACGATAGCGACCTGAATCGCGTCACCACGCGCCTCCGCGCCCATCGCGACATAGAACGTGAAGCTCTGCTGGCACAGATTCCGCAACTTCTCAGCGGTCCAAACCCACCCAAGCTCATCAACTTCGCGAACCTTGGCAAGCCCCAATAGGCCGCTCTAAGAGAAGATCAAAAACCGCGCTCTTGCTTCCCGGAGTAGTAGCGGGCTTTAGCCCCTGGGACACGCTTATCGCACTTCCGGAGTAGTAGCGGGCTTTAGCCCGCGGTGACCCAGCTCAAATAGGTAAAGGGCTTTAGCCCCGGAGCCTTCTTCTCACCGCGGCGATTCAGACCTTTTCACAATCTTCCTACGCGAAGCAGACCTCGCCCGCACGACTCGCAGCCTGGGTATCCTTGCTCCCCTCCAGCAGGCAAGCAACCACGTCAGCAGCCGTGTACTCCGTACGCCCCGGCTTCAAAAAACGCGAGACGGTATAGAGATCGTCCCCAGCCGTAATCAGGCCATACTCCTCGCGCTTCCCGTTCCGCACCTGCTGATATCCAATGTTCGCGAGCAGTCCATTGCACACGCATTTCCTGCCGACCGTATCTTCCACGTGCCCGCCCTTCGCAACATACACGCTCACCGGCTCGCCGGCACAACGATAGCCGATGCTGCCATCCTCCGTCCGGTACGGCTCGCGCAGGAAGCCAAGATCGCAGATGCGCGGCCTCGCGGCATAAACCTCGGCCTCCGAACACGTGCCTTCCAGCTTCGCCACCTTGAAAGGAAATCCCGTCGGCGACGCCAGCGGATCGGTAAACACCTGCGACTTGCCCGCGACAACCTTCGCCAGCAACTCGTCCTTATAATCTTCGCGCAGGCCGGACTCCATCGTCATCGCAAACGCGGTTCCAACCTGAATACCCGCAGCTCCCTGTGCCAGTGCCTCCCGCAGTTTCTCGGGATGGCCATATCCACCAGCCAGCCAGAATGGCACGCCCAGTTCCCGCAGCTTCGCAATGTCGATCGCGTCGCGCTCGCCATAGATCGGCTCACCCAGTTCGGAGAGTTGCAGCTTGCCCCGCGGTGGAGCATTGTGGCCGCCCGCCGTCCGCATCTCAATCACCAGCCCATCCACGCGTCCGTTCGCCTTCTTCAGCATGGTTCCGGCAAGCGTGTTGGACGAGACGATCGGCAGAAACTTCGGCCGCGTCAACGGCGCGAGCTCGATGTCGATGTAATCCCGCGGATCGAATCGGGCAATATTATCGTCGCCTTCCTGCGCGCCGATCACATGAATCGCATACTCCGCGGATTGATGGTTGACATAGCGATCCAGCACCCCGGGAATCTTCAGCGGAATGCCCGCGCCCATGATGATGTATTCCACCCCGGCCAGCATCGCTCCATAGATGCACGGAAGATGCGCCGATTGGATCTTTTCAAGAAAGTTGATGCCAACCGGATTTCGATGCCCTTGACGCGCGAGGAATACCTCCACGAAGTTGCTTACGATGCACAGCTCAGCTAACTCGCGCGGATTGTCCTTCATCAGCGACGGCACAGCTTTGTATGCTGTTCGCTCACCCCTTCCGCCGGGAATAAAGTAGCGCTCCCAGATCCGCTCCGCCATCGGCCGATAAGGAAAGGCATCCAACCCGCGCCGCATGTGGCCGCCCGAATCGCCATCCTGCAATCGCCGCGCCAGAATCTGATCCAGCGCCGTTCCCGATACCAGCCCAAGTTGACCAAGACGTGACACAGCCTGGGCCAGCCGCCAATTCGAAACACCAGCACCCATTCCACCCTGAATTATTAACGGATCACTCATAGCTTGAATTATTCATCCGGTAGAAAGGATCGATCGTATTAGTTTTGTAACTCCCACAACTTAGTGAGTGCCGATCTAATAACACAAAACTTGTACCTGATCTTCATACATAGCTCACAAGGAAGATGTGATCCCCATCACTGCAAGAGCCGCCGCCACCCGCTAACCTGACACTGCAGATCGAGTTCCACTCGCTTGAAGATCGTCGAGCGCAATATAGTCAGACGCGTGATAGCCCTATGAAGAAAATCGTTATCATCGGTGGCGGCATCGCAGGACTGGCAACCGCCTACTACCTCCAGGAGAGCGGCTCCGTCGACTACACGCTCATCGAGTGCTCGCCGCGCTTGGGAGGAAAGATCACCTCCGCGCAGCATAACGGCTTCCTTATCGAAGGAGGGCCGGACTCCTTCCTCACCCAGAAAAAAGGAACATTGGACCTATGCAAAACGCTGGGTCTCGAGGATCAGTTAGTCGGCTCGAATACCGGCAAGAGCGCCGCCACCTTTGTATGGAGCGGCGGACATCTTCACCCTATGCCGGAAGGCATGATGCTGATGGCTCCCACCATGATCCTTCCCTTCCTGCGTTCGAAGCTGATCTCGTGGCAAGGCAAGATGCGCATGGGCATGGAAGTCTTCGTCCCCAGGCGGCCCGGCGATCGGGATGAGACCCTCGCCGGATTTGTCCGCCGGCGTCTCGGCGCCGAAGCACTCCACAAGATCGCCGGACCCTTGATGGGAGGAATCCACGCAGCGGACCCCGAGAGGCTCAGCCTGAAGAGCACCTTCCCCATGTTCCTGGAGATGGAAAAGAAGCACGGCAGCCTCCTCCGTGGAATGGTGAAGCGGCCGAAGCCAGCCCCGGCAGCCACCTCCAAAAAACCGCCGATGTTCATGTCCCTCCAAGGCGGGCTGCAAAGCCTCGCCGAGGCGATGATCGCTGAACTTCCCGAAAAAGCGTTGCGCACAGGCTGCTGCGTGCTGACAGTAAGCTCCCATGATGGCCGTTACAAGCTCGTCCTGAGCGACGGCTCATCCATCCTGGCGGACGACGTCGTCTTCGCAACGCCTTCCTACGTCACGGCCGACCTGGTCCAACAAGTCGATCCCCTGCTGGCGAGCCGCCTGCGGGAGATTCGCTATGTCTCAACCGCAACCGTCTCGCTCGGCTTCCGGCGCAGCGACATCAGCCATCCCATGCAGGGCGCCGGCTTCATCGTTCCAAAAAGTGAGGGGCGAAGAATTACGGCCTGCTCCTGGTCCTCGGAAAAGTTCAAGTATCGCGCCCCGGACGATTGCGTTCTGCTTCGCGTCTTCATCGGCGGAGCGCTCGCGGAAGACCTCGCCGAACAGGACGAAGCCGCCCTGGTCGAACTCGCTCGCGAAGAGTTGCGCGTCATCATGGGCATCACCGCCACGCCGGTTTTGACCAGTGCCTATCGCTGGCACAAAGCCAACCCGCAATACGATCTCGGTCACAGCGAGCGGGTCGCGGAGATCGAAAAGACCCTCACAGACTTTCCCGGCCTCTATCTCGCCGGAGCCGCGTACCATGGCGCCGGAATTCCAGACTGCATTCTGAGCGGAATGAACGCCGCCAGATCGATCCTCATCGAAAGCATCGAGGCCGGCAACACTCACCGGGACGAACGAGTGCCGGTTTCCATCGGAGCTTAGGAGAACACGCGAATGCCTTCCATCGACATCAGAAGCCTTGCCCCCACGGTACCGGCCAATGGCCACCGGCCCGGCCGCCACGACTACTCCCGCAATCCAATGCTGGTGTACTGGGAGATGACGCAGGCGTGCCCGTTGGCGTGCCGTCACTGCCGGGCCGAGGCAGTATCGGCCGCGCATCCCAACCAGCTTACGCATGCGGAGAGCATGGACCTGCTCCAGCAGATCGCGTCCTTCGACAGCAAACCGCACCTCATCCTGACCGGCGGCGATCCAATGCAGCGCGAAGACCTCTACGACATCATCGATGAGGCGCGGCGCTTGGGCATCACCGTCTCAGTCACGCCCGCTGCCACGGCCGAGCTTACAGTCGAGGTACTGCAGAAGCTGAAGACGCACGGAATCGACAGCCTTGGCCTAAGCCTGGACGGTTCGACCGCCGAACGCCACGAGTCGATCCGCGGCGTGGAAGGTTGCTTTGACTGGACGATGCGCGCGATGCGTCAGGCCGTCGAGCTAGGCTTCCCCATCCAGGTCAATACGCTAGTGTCGGAAGAGACCGCGGACGACCTGCCCGCCATCTACGAACTGCTGAAGGACGTGAAGGTGATGCGCTGGAGCCTCTTCTACCTCATCGCCGTCGGACGCGGCAAGGAGCTT
>DASWCA010000359.1:0-8014 GCA_036390355.1 Acidobacteriaceae bacterium | reverse complement strand
ACGAGACTCCGATGTTGGGAGAGAACTGCCACGGTGAACTCTTGGTGAATGCGTTCGAAATGCCAGGGTCCCCGTAGAAGAATGTTCCCGCCGGCGCGTTGGTATAGACCGAGCTGGTCTTGTTGGCCATAAACGCCGCAAAATCAAACGTCGTTCCGCGGTTGAAGTAGTCATGCGGGTAAAACTCAGGCACCCAGCGAATTCCAACAGCCACGGTGAGTTGTTTGGTTGCGTGGAACGTGTCCTGGATGTACAGGCTCGGAATCACTCCGCGCAATGCATTCTGCTGCTGCTTGCTCTGCTGGAAGGCGCTCTCCGCACCTGCCAGGAAATCGAGGTTGGCGTCGCCTGCCGCGCATGCGGAGCTCCCGCCTGTGCCGCATCCTGTGCCGGTCGGTCCGTTCGCGCCGTACAGGCCGTTGAAAGATCCATTGCCGTTGGACTGGTAGCCGTTGGAGATGTTCAGTTGATTGCGGATGAATTCCCCGCCAATCATGAACTGGTGCTTGCCCCGAACCAGGGTCAGGTCATCGGTGAAGGAGAACGCGTTGTCATTGAAGTGCGCGACCGAGTTGGTGCCGCCGCCAATGGTAAACCCGTGACTCTTGCCCGAGGTCGAAACCGTCAATTGGAGACCATTGGGGATCAACTGAAATACACTCACACCGAGGGTCTTCAGGTTGATATCCGCGGCGTTGTATCCGCGATTGTTGACCCGCCGGGTAAACGTGAAGTTTGCCGAATTCACCGTCTTCGAATTGATCTGCCAGCTCTCGCCGATCGTATAGTTCTGCACCCGCTCCACGTTGCCGGACTGCGTGGTGTACAGGATGTTGGTCGGCGACCACGGGGCCGGCGACTGGTAGCCGTCGAGGAAATAACGCCCGTACAGATCGTGCTTCGAATTGATCGTGTAGTCGATGCGCGTAACAAACTGCTTGTCATTGGTAAGTTGCGGGATCGCATACGATACATGCCCGCATATCTCCGAGCCGTCGGCCAGCGGAGTTACTTTGGGCAGATACGCAAGCAGCTTCAGAGCCGCAGCATTGAACGTGGGCGCCGTGGGGTACTTGTTGCCCGGCAGGATTGCACCAGTGACAGGGTCATAGAGCTGCTCCTCACCGGAGCAAGTGTTTCCCTTTCCGCCGACAGTAGTGCCCGGTGCCGGGTCGGTGACCGAGAAATCGCCTGCCAGGTTCGCTGCGGTGGGCACGTATGCATTGGAGGTCGAACTCTTCGAGGTGGTCCGCTGAAACTGATATCCCGTGAAGAAGAACAATTTGTCTCTGCCGTTGTATACCTTCGGGATCCAAACCGGCCCCCCAAACGTGAAGCCATACTGGTTCTGGTGGAGCGTGTCCTTTGACGTGGAGAAGAAGTTCGTCGCGTTGATGTAATTGTTCCGGATAAACTCAAACCCCGAACCGTGAAACCTGTTCGTGCCGGAACGGGTTACTACGTTGACCAAGCCGCCGGAATGCACGCTGCCCTGGGCGCCGAGCGCAGTCGATTCGACGCTGAACTGAGTGACAGCATCCGGGAAGGGGAACGGAAGATTGCTGTTGGCCATCCAGTCATTGTTGTCGCCGCCATCCAGCTTCCACGCCGTCGTATTGCCGTTGCCGCCGGCAATCGAAACGGAGATTGCCGCATAGGAGTACTTGCTTCCTGTGAAGTCTCCGCCCGGAGCCGGGGCGGAGCCGCCGGACAGCGTAATCAGGCCCGTCATCTGGCGCCCGTTCAGTGGCATCTCCGTCACTGCATTCTGATCGATGGTCTGCTTGAACGAGGCGTCCTCGGTCTGCAGCGCGAGACTCGATGATCTGACTTCGATCTTCTGCTCCTGCGCGCCAACCGTCATGGTCACATTGACCGAGATGCTGCTTCCGACTTCCAGAACAATGCCGGTCCTCGTATAGGTCTCGAAACCTGGCGTGGCCACTTTGACGGAATAGGTGCCAATGTCGATGTTGGGGACTTCATAACTGCCAGTCCCGTTAGTCGTGGCGGTTCGCGCCACCTGCGTGGATTCGTTGGTGATGGTGATGCTCGCATTCGGGATTACGGCTCCGGTTGCGTCAGTGATGGTTCCCTGCATGCTGCCGGTGCCGGCAATCTGGGCGTGAAGTGGGAGTGCCATGATCAGGAGCAGAATGAGGAAAAATATCTGCGTCTTATCGATGAAGTGCCGCGTATTCGTAATAGGTGAAATGTGCGTCATGCGGGTCTCCATAAAGTGAACTCCTGCGCGAACAGGTGTGGCTAAGGTCGGACCTCTGCCTTATTCGGGTCCGCACCATACAACAGCCGCGAGCATTCAACTGTCAACCCTTAATTCGCAGCGTGTCGATACAGTCAAAATTCCGTATCTTATAGCGAAACAAAGGTTTCCCAAATTTGGTAGGCCGCAAATGTCCCAAATGGTGTGGAAAAGTCCAGATTTCATTTGGAAAATGTATACGTTGGCATGTGACGGGAGAGATCAATCCGGGCTAAGCATCGGACCCACCGTTGGGTGCGGAGGTCCGGCAACTGGGTTCTACACCCTCACCGAAGCCCCATACCTCACTCAATACCCCGCTGGCGTCTGGACCTGATCGATGAACGCTCCACAGAGAATCGCCAGCAGTTCAGTGAGCTCGATCCAAACGCCGTCCGGCCGCCGTAACCGGGGTAGGTTGTATACAAGGACGACGCTGCCCACCGTCACATACAGCCAGGCAAGAATCAATACCGCAACAGGGCGTCGCTTTGAGTTCACAGCAGCATCTTAAACCGCGACCGTAAACGTGTCTTCCGACCGGGTAACTGCCCGGTACAGCGTGTCGCGCTCGAACGGCACTCGTCCGGCCTCTGTAATCAGCCGCACCAGATCCGCGCGCCGCATACCCTGTGGAGTCGTCGCGCCGGCATCGTGGTAGATCTTCTCCTCGATTACCGTCCCGTCAATATCGTCCGCACCAAACCGCAGCGATATCTGGGCCATTTCCGGCGAGACCATCTGCCAGTAGCTCTTGATGTGCGGGAAGTTGTCCAGCAGCAGCCGCCCGATCGCGATCTGTTTCAGGTCCATCATTCCGGTCGTCTTCGGAATGTGCGCGAGCGCGGTGTTGTCCGGATGAAACGCCAGCGGAATAAACGTCTGGAAGCCGCCCGTCTCGTCCTGCAGCTCGCGCAACCGCAGCATGTGATCAACGCGGTCTTCCTCGTTCTCGACGTGCCCATACAGCATCGTCGCGTTCGACTTCAGCCCGATTTTGTGCGCGGTTTTTGCCGTCTCCAGCCACTCGCCGCCGTCGATCTTGTGGTCGCAGATAATGTGCCGCACGCGGTCCGCGAAGATTTCCGCGCCGCCGCCCGGACACGAGTCGACACCCGACGCCTTCATCCGCACCAGCGTCTCTTCAATCGTCATCTTGCCGCGCTTCGCGAGAAACGCAACCTCGACCATGGTGAACGCCTTGATGTGGACCTTCGGATACCGCACCTTCAGCCCGCGCACCAGGTCCTCGAAGTATTCGAAAGGAAGATCGGGATGCAGTCCGCCGACGATGTGGAACTCGGTCACGGCCTCGCTCAGGCCCGAACCAGCCGTCTCCCAGGCCTCTTCGAGAGCCATGGTGTAGGTTCCGGCCTCGCCCTTCTTGCGTCCGAACGCGCACAGCCTGCAACTCGCTACGCAAACGTTGGTTGGGTTGATGTGCCGGTTGACGTTGAAGTAGGCGATGTCGCCATGCATCCGCTCGCGCACCGCATTGGCCATCCACCCGATGGCGAGGATGTCTCCGCTGCGGTAGAGCGCGACGCCGTCGTCGAAGCTCAGCCGCTGGCCCGCCTCTACCTTCGAAGCGATTAGCCGCAGTGCCGGATCATTTGTCTGAAAGCCGTGCCGCGCAGAAGGACTCATACTCCACCCATTCTAACCCTGTCACCGAATCGGGTTCCCCTCATCCCGCTTCTGAGATATGGTTGGTGTCGCTCACGGCTTGGCGACTTCCGCCGAATCCACCATCCTCGGCTGCACCACGATGCCATCGAATAACGTCGCCGCGACCAGATGATCGCCCACCGGACGCACGAAGCGCAGGTTCCATCCCGTGTCCCACGAGTGGACCTGCATCGACGGAATCTCCACTGCAAAGGCCTCGGTGGTCGACTCGCCGGCCGCCAGCAGCATCCGGTTCGCACGCTCGTCGTAGTAGAGGTTGTTCACGTTGCGCACGTACAGGCCTTTCAGCGTCTGCCAGTTCGCGCCCTTATCAGTCGAGAAGTGGACCGCTTCCCGATCGGCAACCCAGAGGCCGCCCTGCCCATCGACCGCAAGCGCCGAAACCTGTTTCATCCTCGCTGGAGGGCTCACCGTCTGCCACGTCTTACCGCCGTCAACGGACATCGCCAGCTTATCCAAGTCCGCGGCGAACACAGTTTCCTTCGACGCGGCCACAAAGCGCCATTCCTCAACCGGAATTGCGGTCACTAGATTCCAGCTCACCCCGCTCGAGGCGCTACGCAGCAATCCCTGCGAGGTCGCGGCAAACAACGTGTCGCCCGTCACGGCAAAGCCATACACGCTTCCATCGAAGCCCTTCAGCAGAACAGGCGCCGTATGTCCCTTCACAACCGGTCGTGTGGCCGCACGGCGAACCACCTTGCGCGTGGGCTTCTTCTTGCCAACCGCAGCCGGCGCATTCCTGGTTGCTGCCAAAACCGGCGCCGCTCCATTCTTCGCATCGTCTCCCGCGCGTTGCCAGACTGCATCCTTGAGCCGGAATATCCCGTGCTCGGTGCCTGCGAGGATTGTCCCGTCGGGAGCCTGGCCCAGGCTGAACACATCATGCCCATCCAAGCCATCGCCGAGGTGCGACCAGCTCAATCCACCCGTTCGGCTCAGAAAGACACCGCCCGATCCCTTGTCGTTCACTACTCCCACATACACGATCGCAGGGTGCTGCGCGTCCCCGGTGAATGCCGTAATCTGCCGCGCCGAAAAGCCGGTGTTCGATGGCAGGAAACTGTCGCCGCCATCTTCGCTCGCCAGCACTCCGCGCCGGTCCGTTGCGAGGAGTACGTGATGCGAGTCCGCCGGATCCACATACACATCGTTCACGATGACGTCGGATGAGGTTGTCTGCATCCAGTATTTGCCCGAATCGGTCGTGCGGTACAAGCCCTCCGTCGTCCCCGCAAATACGGTGTCCAGATGATTCGCGTCCTGTGTCAGCACTCGCGTTCGGCGTGCGGTCGAAGGGATACCCTGCACCTTCAAAAACTTCGCCCCGCTGTCTTCGCTCTTGTAGATGCCGGAGCACGCGCTCAGGTACACGACGTTCGACTGCCTGGGATCGACGATGATCGAGAATACGTCCGAGTCTTCGATAATCCCCTGTTTGATGATTGCCCAGTTCTTGCCGCCATCCGTGGTCTTCCACGGAAGATGCCACGTTCCGGCATAGATGATGTTCGGATCGACCGGATCGATCGCAAGCGATTCGATCTCGTGAATCTCAGCGTTGCCCTTGGGGCTGATCCTCTCCCAGTGCGCTCCGCCGTCGGTCGAGCGGAAAACTCCCTCCAGAGTGCCCGCCACGAGGATCTTTGGATCGGATGGAGCATACGTCAACGCGCGGACGGATTGCCCCCGCATCTCCTGCTGACTGGTCCACGTGGTTCCACCATCGTTGCTGATATACACACCGCCGCCATCGGCGAGCACCCATGCTCCGACCACGAGATGCTTCGGGTCGGCCGGATCGGCAAAAATGTTGTCGATGACGAGGTCGTCGCGATTCCCCACTCGTGCCAGCCGGTCCCACTTCCTGCCGCCGTCTCGCGACTGGTAAATCCACCCATTCGCTGCGCCGAGATAGAGATGCAGGTGATCGTGGGGATCGGCCTCAAGGGCACGCGCAGAACCGCCGTCAGGTCCGAACGGAAACCAGGAGACGGCGTGAATCTGAGGGCAAACAAAACCAAAGATCAGAACAACCCAAAATAGGTAAAGACGGCACGGTCGGCAGTTCAACGTTGTAGTCCTATCCAGTTGCTACGTCTCCTTAGAATACTAGGTTTATGGCGCAGTTTTCCTTGCGTCTGCCAACACAAAGGCTGACTGGGAATCAACCCAGTCAGCCTTGTGTTCATTGGTACTTGTTTCTACTTCTTGTGCTTCTTTACCGGAGTGCGAGGTACAGCCTTCACCGCGGTTTCGTCCACTGGAGTGGCACTTGCTGCGGGGTTGGTTGCGCCTGCCGGGACAAGGGAGGTGGTGACCGTCTGCGCGTCATCCGTACCGGTGTAGACCGAGATGCGCGATGCATCGATCCCCTTCTCCGTAACCAGGTAGTCCTTGGTGTTGACCGCGCGCGAAGCAGCGATGCTCGGCTTCGGATGCTTCATCTTCGCACCCTTGGCGTCGACCTTCTGCTCCTTGGCGTTCTCGTTCGCCACCAGCGAGAGCTTGGCGTCGGAGGAGCGCTGGAGAGCCAGAGCAACGTCGTCAAGGCAGGCCTTGGCTTCGTTGTCGACACGCGCCGGACGGACCTTGTCACGCTCAAAGCTGACCGAGCAGAGGCTCGATGCCATGGGCGCAGGAGGCGGCGGAGGCGGCGGAGGCGCAATCACGTTCACGCTGGCGGTGGACGATGCGGTGTTGCCCTTATCGTCAACCACGTTGCAAGTGACCGTAATGGAGCCAGGCGCTGCGCCAGCGGTGGAGAGCGTCGCCGTAGAAGTGGTGCCGCTGACTGAACCAGCCGTTGCACTGTAGCTGTAGGTGAGAGGACGATTCTGCGGGCTCACAGCGGTGGCCGTGATGGTTGAGGAATCGCCAGGATTGACCGACGAAGGATTCGCCGAGCAGCTGATGGTAGGCGGCTGGAATGCGTTGATCGTGAACTGAGCGGTGCAGTCGGCCGACTGGCCAGGCTTGGCGCCCTCGGTCACGTGACCGGTCACCGTATAAGTTCCGGGGGCCGCGGTCTTGGTGTCGATGTTCGCCGTGCTCGATGTCCCGGAGATCGTGCCGCCGGTGGACGTCCAGCTGTAGGTCGGGGTCTTCTTGGGGTTGAGGTTCATGGCCGTGCCGGTCACCGTGATCGGGTCGCCAGGATATCCGCTCGCCGGAGCGACGGAGCAGCTATAGCTAACCGGCGGCGGCGGAATGATGTGGCCAAAATGCATCACAACGCCTGTGCTGAGTTCGACCGCGCTCAGGTTGGCGCGTCCGCCCAGGATTCCGGGTGTTGGAATTGCAACTGCCGGGCCGAAGTCGGCATGGATATACCGGTAGTCAGCCTGGAAGAGGCGGAGGCTGAAGCGATTGTCGAAGAAGGGCAGGTCATAGTCCATGCCGCCGCCGGCCGTCAGGGCCGGACCCCATCGGTATGGCTCATGCTCGAAGCTGGCAGGCACCTCGCTGTTCGGGCCGCCCAGTCTCCCGCCACCGACCAGACCGTGCGCGAAGAGCGTGAAATTTTCCATGGGCAAGCGGACGATCGGGCCGACAGATGCGCCCGAGAAACCGTCATTCACACCGTCAGGATGGTTGGAGTAGATAAACTCTCCGCCGAAATACTTATTGAAGTAATACGCACCGCTGCCAATCGCGCCCAGATTGATGGACGAATAGGGAATGCCAGCAGGCTGAACCCGTCCGTGCGCTCCAAAATACGAGTAGCCCAGGAAAACGTCAAAACGCGACGGGTTTGATCCCATTGCCGGGGCGGCTGTTGCGGGTGTCTGTGCACCCAGGCTTGCTACACCAAGGCTAACTGCACACGCAGCCAGCAGAATCCGGCCAAGACTGCGAAACGGGCGATAAGTCATTCGACTTCCTCCACTCATAATGCTTACTCCACTCATGATGCTTCGTTTTATAGATAATCGATTATTCGCGTTCATAACTGCTGAAATCGGGTCAACCAGAGTGTAACCCAGTTGCCCGCCATGTCGAGGGTAAAAATTTACCCTAATTCTCACATTAGAATGGCTTACCGCCCGTGTGGACATCCGT
>DASWCA010000358.1:0-3532 GCA_036390355.1 Acidobacteriaceae bacterium | reverse complement strand
GGACGTAAGGTCATGCATGAGAGTGAGCGCGGCCGGAAGGTGCGGGTGCGCCGGGACGGTGGGTACGCTCGCATGAAACGTCCGCGAGGCGAATAGCGCCAGAGCAATGAGGCCGCAGAGCACCGCCGCAATTCCGGGAAGAACGCGGCGCCATGGAAACGCGATGGGCGGCGGTTCGGTGGCCTGCGCGTGGATCGAGTCCATAACCGAAAGGACGAAGCCGGAGGACGGCGCAACCTGGTCGGATTCGGCGGCGAGATGTTCGTCGAGCAGATGGTCGATGGGGTCGGCGATGAGAGCGTCATCGTGATGAGCTGGTCGGTTCATAGGGACCTCATTACGGGCGGACCGGGTACTGGGGTTGGAGTTCGCCCTGATTCGCGGCGATGTTCGATGAGCGGCTTGAGTTTGTCTCGCAGCAGGGTGCGTCCGCGAAAGAGGCGCGCCTTGACTGTGCCTTCCGGGAGTCCGAGGCTGCATGCGGCGGCGGGCACATCCATCTCGTGGAAGTAATAGAGGGTGAGCGCCTCGCGATATTTTGCGGGAAGCGTCTGCACAGCCTTGTGAATAGCTGCGTTCTGGTTGCGGTGCTCGAGACCGCCGTCGATGTCATGGGGATCGGCGGGTTCGTGGACTTCGTCGAACGGAAGCGTGATCGGCGGATGGCGTCGCAGCTCGGAGCAGTAGAGATTGGTGGCGAGCGAGAACAGCCAGGTGGAGAAGGCGGATTCCTGCCGCCACGAGGCGAGATTGCGGAAGGCGCGGAGGAACGCCTCCTGGGCCATCTCTTCGGCGCGGCCTCGGTCGCGACAGAAGCGGTAGGCGAGATTGATGAGCGGAGACTGCCACCGGCGGACGATGCCCTCGAATGCGCGGGCGTCCCCGGCAAGGACACGGGCTGCATCCTGCCGGTCGTCTGCGGCGCGCTGGTTGTCAGAGGTGCCCAATGTTTCTCTCCGCTATTAGTGTGACCCCGCTGCGGGGATTGCGGTTGCGTTTTTTTTTGCGGCTTTCGGCCGAGACGATTTCTGAAAGAAAACGAAACCGGCGGGAGAGAGGCGATGTCCCACGGTATAGAGCAACAGGGAATCGAAAAGGAGACGGTTATGTTGGAGAATCCAGGGGTTGCGGTTTTTCTTTTTCTCGCGGTCGGAGCGATCGCGCTGTTTACGTTTCTGTCGGTCGCCGCCTATGCGGGGAGTCGCCAGGCTGAGCGCACGGAGTATTACAAGGCTGAGATGATGAAGAAGATCGCCGAGGTGGGCGGGGACAGGAATCCGGCGCTCGAATACCTGCGCGAACAGGAGCGGATCAAGGCGGCGAAGCGGCTGGGCGGCATGAAGCTGGGTGGCCTGATCAACGTCGGGGTTGGCCTAGGGCTGATGATCCTGTTGCGCGGACTGGTGACCGGAGTGCCGGTCTATCTGGCTGGGACGATCCCTATGTTTGTAGGACTGGCGTTGCTGGCGTACGGGTACTGGTTTGCGCCAGAGCGAACCGCGTAAACCGGCGGCTTCGCGAGGGAGAAGATTGTTGCGTGGCGGCAGCGGTAGCGGCGGGTTGGGTCGGTTTCGGTGCCGTCGGATGTAGCGGGTGGAATGGATGTCGGTAGTTGCATGGTGGTACCCCCCTGTACTTAGGTCCTAAAGTACGGCTTCTAAAGGTATTAGGTATGGTGTTTTGGTATATACCGAGTTCTAGGCGCTAGGTACTAGGTTCGAGGTTCGAGGTGAGGACTGTCATGCGCACCCTCGCCCGGGGCTCCCCCCTCGCTTGAATCCGCGAGTTGTCAGTTGGGCTAGAGGCGTCCCCCTGTACTTAAGTCCTAAAGTACGGCTTCTAAAGATGTTAAGTACGCCGTTTGGTATATACCAGGGCACTGGTTCGGTTAAATGGAAAAGCCCGGCACGAGGCCGGGCTTCTTTGTCTTTCTCTACTGTTTTAAGTATACCTAGCGGACCATAACTAACATGCCACTTTTCGGGAAATTTGATGTGCTTTGGTTTGTGGATTGTGGACGGGTTTTCCACTGCGTAGGGGGCTTGACATGTTTTTGGAAAGATAGTTAAAAGCAGAAGCCGTCATCTTTTCCCCGATTGAGAGCCTGGGTCAGGATGACGGCTTCTTGGTTTGAACGCGCTCCTTTTAGAAGGTTACTTTCGCGCCGAGTTGCAGTTGGCGCGCTGGGTAGGCCCCGTTGAGACGCCCGAAGGAGGCTCCGTCGGAGACGTTTGTATCCAGCGAACTGTAGTTGGTATGGTTCAGCATGTTGAAGGCATCCGCCTGAAGCCTGAACTGCGCACGCTCGTGGATGTCGAACTGCTTGGACAGAGTGACGTCAGCCTGGGTGAGGCCGGGCTGGACGATGTTGCCGACTCCAGCCGTACCAAAGGAACCCGCGGCCGGAACCGTGAAGGCGGCAGGATTGATCCATTGCGCCTGGTGGTTCGCAAGCGCGAAGCGGCTATCCTTCAGGTAAAAGGCGGTGCCAGCGACGTAGTTGGAGCGGCGGTTACCGGTGGACGAGTTGCCCTGAATGGTGTCGTATTGACCAGTCTGGGCACGGACGACGCCGGTGATCTGAAGGCCGCCGACAGCCTCGCGCAGCAGGAGATTCTTATCGCGGAATGTGGGAAGCTGCCAGACAACGGTTGAGATGAACGCCTGCTTGCGGTCGATGCTCAACTCGCCGTAGGTGTATTGGAGGCTCCGCCAGTTCTCGTTGCTGTTGCCGTTGCTCTGGGAGTCGCCGAGTCCCTTCGCGAACGTATAGCCGACCGTATAGGTGATCCTGCCTGTTCGTTTGGAGAGATAGAGCTGAAGCGCGTTGTAGTTGCTGTTGGAATCGCCGAGCCATTCGCCGATGCTGGTAAAACCTTTGTAGGGATTGTAGAAATTGGCAACTGTTACCGGTGTAAGTGCTGCACCGGCGGCGACCTGTGCCAGGTTGGGGAAGTTGATGTTGGGCTGACGCAGCAGGTGATGGCCGACGTTACCGACGTAGGTTGTCTCGAGCAGCATGCCCATGGGCAGTTGGCGCTGGACGCCGAGGCTGAACTGGTCGATATAGGGGTTCTTCAGGCCAGGGTCGATGGCGCTGATTCCGCCCTGGAGGCCGGTGTTGTTTGGAGTGCCGGCGGTGATATTGCCGAGGTTGGCGAAGTCGAACTCCACATTTTGAAGGAAGGGCTGGATGTTGACCTGGCTGAAGGTGACATTCCCCTCGGCTCGGTAGTAGAAGACGCCAAAGCCGCCGCGGATGGAGGTTTTGTCGTCGGGAGCGTAGGCAAAACCGATGCGCGGTCCGAAGGCGCCGTGCATCTTGTAGAAGCCGCGCGGTGCGCCCAACGGGATCTGCGAGTAGGCAGCGGTATTGACGTTGGGAACGCGGGCTGTTTGATCGGAGGGGATGCCATCGCCGGCACGAACCAGACCGTCATAGGGATTGCCTGTTCCCGGAGTGACTTTGCCCGCCGTTGTTACAGTAATGGCGGTCGCCGGATTGTAGGCGGACGGGTCGAAGTTGGCCATG
>DASWCA010000357.1:0-7622 GCA_036390355.1 Acidobacteriaceae bacterium | reverse complement strand
CGGAGATGCCCTCAAAGTAGCGCTCATCCTCGCGCCAGCTGCGCGACTACCCCGCAAGCCGATTTCACGTCCAAAGGAACATGATCCACACCCGGCATTGCCGGCAACTGACAACTGAGAACTGACAACTGGCAACTCCATTTGCGTCCAGTGTTCACAGCTTCTACACTGAACCTTAAGAAACTAGCGTCTGCGGTGTGACCGTTCAGCTCTGGTTCAGGTTGGACGGGGAGGTTTAATGCGTCGGTTTGTCACGTTGTTTGTTCTGCTTCTGTTTTCGATTCCTTTTGGTGTCTCGATATCGGGCTGCTCGCATAATGTCGCGCCCGTGTTTTGTAATGGCGGAGACTCGGGCATTACCACCGGCCAGGTCACGTCCATCACCCTGACGCCGGTCGTCTACGGAATCTCATTGAACTTTGCAGAGATCGGACAACTCAGTACGCCCAGTGCGACGGACTGCAAAGGCTCGACTGCATCGGTCGCCAGATTCACCTACGGAACCACCGACATGTCCATCGCCGACGTCGAGCCGACGACCGGCCGTTTGTGCGCGGGGAGCTGGAACCGCAACAGCGGGGGCGGCATCCCGGACTACACGGTGTGCAATCCCACCAATAAGGCCGGAACGGCCTATGTCTCCGCGAGTGCGGACGGCGCAACCAGCAATCCTATTCCAATCTTCGTGCATTCCGTGGTGACCAGCATCGTGCTGGGAGGTGCATCGTCCAGTTGTGCGACCGATCCAACCACCAATTGCAGCCCGGCCTCCATCAATAGCTCCGCCTCCTCTAGCAGTTGTCCCACGTCCACTACCTTTCCCAGCAATCCACTGTTGGCCAACGGGTGCTGCAGCATTCCGCCCTCAACTGTGAATCCCGTCGGCTCCTCCACGATATATACCGCAAGTAGCTGCCTCTCGCAGGGATCAACGGCTCTGCTTTCGGCGCGGGTCTACGCTGGCACCGGGACCAACCAGGCCAACATCAGTTGCCAGGCGGGTCATTTGCAATTCAGCGCGGCGAATGGGACGAACTCAGCGGTCGTGACAATCGACCAGAACGGTGTCGCCACCGCCAGCCAGCCCGGTTCGGTGCTGATCAATGCAAACGTGGCCAACGCCGCGAGTTCCGCTGGCTTCTTCTCGACCTGCCCTCCGGTGTCCATCACATTGAGCGCGCCCGGCACGACGACCAAGCCCGTTGTCGTCAACCAGAACAACACGCAGCCCCTGTTAGCGACTGCCGTCGACAAGAACAATACAGTCCTCACCGGGCTCACGCTGGAGTACGTCTCGACGACGCCGATCACGATTCCTGCCGGTGCCAGTGGATCGGTCACCCCAGTGTTGGCAGGAGCAGCTTCAATCTCCGCCATATGCCAGCCACCCAGTTGCAATTCCGCGTCCTACAATCAGATCGGACTGTTCGGCAATGGCAAACCGGTCACTTCGAATTCGCTCGATGTCACCGCGCCCGGCACCAACTCTACGGTGCTCTATATGGCCAGCACACAGTCCAAATACATGGTGGCCAGGGATTTCACACAACCGTCGGCCGGGGCCCCGTTCCTTCTGCCGTATGCGCCGAATTCGATGGTGATCAGCAATGACGGTTCGACGATCTATATGGGTAGTTCAACGGGCCTGATGGTCGTCAATGCGGTCAATCTTCTCAGCCTCTCGCGCACGGATATCAGTTCGCCGGGCACCGTGCTCGCCGTATCGCCAGACGGGTCAACGGTGGTTCTCAGCGATCCCGTCAAGCAGATCACCACGCTACAGACCTCGTCGGGCGGCACCATCTCCACCTTCGGCGGTGTCGGAACCCACGCCCAGTTTGCCCCGGACAGCCAGACGGTGTACATCACTGCCGGCAATCAACTCCTCGTCTATTCGACCTACACCGGCTGGACAAGCATCACCCCGGCAACCTCTGGCGGAACGCCGGTGACGGATGTCGCCATCACCACCCCGAGCGTCGGCGCCTATTTCGCCGGCCCAACCACGACCGCACGCGGCTACTGTTCCATCAGCACTCCCGCGGCCGCTCCGAACAGTGAGACCAACGTCTTCTATCCGCTCGCCGACAGCTCTCCGGCAGTCACCGACCGCATCGCCGCAACCAATGACGGACTCCACGTCCTGGGCGCAACCGTGACGCCGGCGCCGACGCTAAGCGACCTGCGCGTAAGTATCCCCATCGGATCATGCCCGGCAACGGGCGGCCTTACCTTCTCGAATACGCTCTCGACTACCGTCCTGAGTCAGGTCGTCGCGAATGCCTCGAACGGAGGATCGATCACGGGAGTCATTCCTGCGTCGGATTCGTCAATCGCCTTCATCACCTACAACGGCACGGGCGGCGTCTTGCCGGCCTACGCGCCGGTGTCGAGCGGACCGGGAACGACCACCTACATCAAGCTGTCGGGTACCGCGACCGCGCCGCTCGCCGGCGTCATCAGTGGAGACAACTCGATTTTCTATGCAGGGACGGCGACAGATAACCTGGTCCACATCATCACGCGAAGCACCCTGACAGACACGTCAACCCTCGCACCGAACCTGACGAACCCCTCCGGGGCCGCCGTGCCGGTTGATCTTCTGGTGCAGAAGCCGCGCAAGACGACATAAAGAGCGAAGTGCTGTTCGATATGCCTTTGGATTCCGAAGCATAGCTGCGGTATCTCCCTGCTCCCGTTCCGAAATGGGGCGAATCCATCGTCCCACTTCGGAACAGGAGAGAAAACTCCGCTCAAATAAGTACCGTCCTATTCCGTAAGCGCCTATCATGTTGGCGGGGAACCAAGCCGTTCTCTTCTTTTGAGCTGGTTGCTCTGTGGCTATGCATTACGGAACTTTCTTCTTCACTAATATCGTCTCGATGAGTGTGTTTGCGTGCTGCGTCAGCCTGCTTGCGTGGTACAACCGCCGCGTAACCGGGATGAGATGGTTTGCCGGCGCGCTGATTCTGATCCTGGTCAAGTTGATCTTGCAGGGACTGGAAGGCAAGGTTCCCGCGGTTCTCAGCGGCATGGTGGCCAATGAGCTTTACCTGATCTCCTCCATGTTGCAAATGATGGGTCTGCACTGGTTTGTGGTGCGCGCGCCGTTTCGGCACAGGTGGCCATTCGTTGCAATTGGACTGGCCCTGGCGACGTACACCGCGATGTTCCTCGGCAAAATTCCATACAGCGGCAACGTGATCAACATCCCCAACGTCGTGGTCTGTGCCGTCTCCGCTGGGATGCTTATAAAGTACGGACGTGCCGCGGTCTCGCGAGTAACCACGGTGATCCTTTGCGCTGAGGCCGTCGTAATGGGCTATCGCGCGTTGCTGACGAACTTCCGCTATACGCGGCCCTGGGAGACGGTTAACGCCCAGACCGATCCGCGATGGCTGTATTCGCTTGCCGTCATGGCGCTTCTCAGTACGTGCATGGTGATGTGCGATTTCTGGTATCTGGTAACGGAGTTAGGAAAAGAACTGGCCAGACAGGCGCGCACCGACCCTCTCACCGGCGCCCTCAACCGCAGAGCAATGGAGGAAGCCGCCCTCCGCGAAACCTCGCGAACCATACGCCATGGTCACGGACTCAGCATGATCGTGGTCGATGTCGACCACTTCAAGCAGCTCAACGACACGCGCGGACACGCTGCCGGCGACCGCGCGTTACAAGCGCTGGTTCGCCAGATAAAGACAACCCTCCGGACAAACGACCTGCTCGCTCGTACGGGCGGCGAAGAGTTCACCGTCCTGCTGCCGGAAACCACAGCGGCGGAGGGCGTCGTTGCGGCGGAACGCCTGAGGCGGGCCGTCGAGGCGCTCGAAGTGATCTACGAGGATAAGCCAATTAAATTTACGGTTAGCGCCGGAGTCGCGCAATTTGACCCCTCCCAGGGTGACTGGGAGAGCATGATGCGCCGCGCCGATACTGCAATGTATGAAGCCAAGGAGCATGGCCGAAACGCGGTCTACCCTGCGCTAAGCAAATCGGCTCAAGAGACGTGCGTCCCTGCCGTTTGAACGAGCGATCAATATTCCATAACCGCCTGTTGCCCCTCTGGCGCCGCTCGTCGGCTCTGCAGGGGATGCAGCATGGACGCCGCTTCAATTCCTGAGACGGGCTTGCTGAAGTAGTTTCCTTGAACTCCATCGCATCCGTGGCTCCGGAGGAAGTGCATCTGCGGCCCGTTTTCCACGCCTTCTGCGATCACCTTCAGATGCAGGCTCTTTGCCATACTGATGATTGCGGTGGTGATCGCCGCGTCACCGGGATCCGCAACCACGTCCCGGAGAAATGACTTATCGATCTTGAGCTTGTCGACCGCAAATTTCCTCAAATAGCTGAAGCTTGAATAGCCTGTCCCAAAATCATCCACAGCCAGCTTCAAGCCCATTTCCTTCAATTCCTCAAGAACCGAAAGCGTTACATCCGCATTGGAAAGCAGGAGACCCTCCGTGAGTTCCAGTTCGAGCAGCCGAGGCGAAAGGCCGGTCTCCTGAAGCACCTTGCGGATCACGGCGCAGAAGGTGTCCTGGCGAAACTGGACGGCGGAGACATTCACGGCAACAGGTACAGCGGTAAATCCGTCGTCTTGCCATCTGCGAGCCTCCGCACAGGCGGTTCTGAGCACCCATTCGCCAATTGGCAGGATCAGCCCGTTGTTCTCCGCGATCGATATGAACCGGTTCGGGTGGACCAGTCCCAGTGCGGGGTGCTGCCAGCGAATCAGCGCTTCGAACCCGGTGATCCTTCCCGTGGCAATCTCCATCTGCGGTTGATACACCAGGAAGAACTCGTTCCTTTCGAGGGCAAATCGTAAATTCGTGTCGATAATCAGGTGCTCCGCAGCCTGAACATTCATCTCGTCTGTGAAGAACCGCACATTGCTGCGGCCAAGGTCTTTGGCGGAATACCTCGCCGCCTCTGCATTCGCCATCAACGCTTCGCCGTCCGTGCCATGCTCAGGGAACATGCTGACCCCAATGCTGCAGCGAACTCTGACGGAATGACCCCGGACGAGGAAGGGCGCCTCCATCGCATTCATGATCTGTTCCGCCGCAATCGCCGCGTCGGCTGCATCCTGAACGCTGCTCAGCAAGATGAGGAAGTCGTCGCCGCCAACCCTGGCTACCGTATTGTGATCGCCCGCGCACGCCTTCAGCCGTCGCGCGACTTCCTTCAGCACAACATCTCCAAACGAATGGCCAAAGGAATGATTGACTGCCTTGAACTGATCCAGATCGAGAAACAGCAGCGCAATCTTCTCGCCTCTGCGGCGAGCGCCAGCCAGAGCATTCTCCAGGCGATCTTGCAGCAGCGCGCGATGCGGCAGTTCTGTGAGTGCGTCGTAATAGGCCAGGAACTTGACGCGGTCCTCAGCGGCCTTGCGGTCGGTGATGTCCTCTACCGTTCCTTCGATAATCACACCATCGCCGCCCGGGCCGCGCACCGCGCGCAGGTTTAGTCTTGCCCACTTCAGCGTGCCGTCTCTCCGGCAAATCTCGACCTCGACCCCGCGCAGAACACCGTCCCGCATGGCAGTGAGCGTTAAATCGGCCATCTGACCGGGGTCCACAAAGAGTTGCCGGGCCACATCGGTGACTTCAGCAATCAGCTGTTGAGGGGAATCGTAACCGTGCATCAGGGCCAGCGCGCGATTGACGCTGGTAAGTTCGCCCTCAGGCGTGGCCTGAAAGATTCCGATTACCGCATTCTCAAAGATCCCGCGATACTTCTCCTCGGCATGGTGGACGGCTTCCTCCGCGCGCTTCCGCTCAGTGATGTCGTTCGCGGCAACAAGCATGGATTTGACTCCATGGAAGTCCAATGGATAGGAGGAGATCTCGACGTCGATGATCGTGCCGTCTTTTCTGCAATGTCGCCAAAACCCGCATTCCTCAAGTCCAGGCATGCGCTTGGCTATGTCCTTCAACAGATCGGGGACATCCTCCTGAGGGCGAATCTCGGTTACCCTCTTCGCCAGAAACTCCTGCTCTGTAAAGCCATATTGCCGGATTGCCGCTTTGTTCACCGCCACAAAGCGAAGAGTGTTGAGATCGAAGACCCACATCGGAACCGGGTTGCTCTCAAACAGCAGACGATACTGACCCTCCGAATCGCTGGCGGCTGCAACAAGGTCGCGAGCCCCGTCCGGCCCACCCGCCAACAGTTTCCCCTCCTCCGGATTTGTCGGTGCCCTTCTCATCTGAGAACCCCACATCGTACAGGCATCGCACCGGATTCGCTTCGCTGAGGCCGACAGCCACAACAAGAAGCCCCCCTGGCCCGGAGCTTCAGCAATCCTTGGAACTAACAGTGCTACATAAGAATCCACGCTGATTGAACACCAGGTATGTGACCCAGATCACAAGCGTGCTCGAATTCTAGTCCCAAATTCTCACCTCAGCCCAGGCGTTGCTTCAGGACACTGCGGGCGATGGCGTCGAGAACTCCGTTAAGGAACTGCACGGACTCGGGTGCAGCGTAGCGCCGAGCGATCTCCAGCGACTCATTGATGATGATCGGGGCAGGGGTGTTCGGATAGCCGAGCATCTCCGCTACGGCCGCGCGGAGGAGGTTACGGTCGACGACAGCCATGCGTTCCAGGCGCCAGTTCTGCGCATGCGACTCGATGATGGCGTCAATCTCAGGCTGGCGGGCGGTGGCTACCCGGTAAAGGTCCTCGGCAAATCCGCGCGTCTCCGCGTCAACATCGTCGCGAGAGGGCCAGAAAAGGGCGCGCACCTCATCGGCGGTCTGCTTCCCCACGTCACCCTGGAACAGCATCTGCATGGTCAATTCACGAGACTTGCGGCGTGTACCCATCTAGTTTTCCACCGCAAGCTTCCTTTGAATCGAGACCATTTCAATTGCAGCGATAGCGACCTCAAAGCCCTTATTGCCTGCCTTGACGCCGGCCCGGTCGAGAGCCTGCTCCAGAGTCTCACACGTCAGGACTCCAAACGCGTGGGGAACGCCTGTCTCCTGCTGCGATTGCCCTATGCCACGAGCGACTTCAATATAAATCGCCTCATAGTGAGCTGTCTCCCCACGGAGCAGGCAACCCAGGGTGAGCACTGCATCGCAGCGCTTCGACTCAGCCAGCGTGCGCGCCGCAGAGGGAATCTCCCAGGCGCCCGGCACGCGGACGATCTGAATGTCCCCCTTGGCCGCGCCGCTTCGGTGGAGTGCATCGAGCGCGCCCTGCAACAGGCGATCGGTGATCACCGCATTCCAACGCGCGACAACAATCGCGAACTTCATACCGGCGGCGGAGAGGTCTCCCTCCACGGCGACAGGCTTGCCATGCAACGGATTCTCCGACTCCCAAAAGCCGAGCACCAGCGATGGATCGAGCGTCACAGTGAACAGGCGCGAGTTCCAGTGGGTGGAATCGACTGTGGAAAGCAGTTGGGCGACCTCTTCGGTGCGGTAATTGGCATTCAGAAACTTTTCGACGATCTGCCGCACCTGGTCGAGTTGAGTAACTTCAATCAGGATTGGCGGTACCGCGGGCGCGCGACCGCCGACCAGCTCAAGATTGCCGATTGGCGCGAGGAACGCAGCGCCGCGGCCCACGCCGTCCTCCCAGCCCTTCCCCGGCTCAAAGCCAAGCG
>DASWCA010000356.1:0-23939 GCA_036390355.1 Acidobacteriaceae bacterium | reverse complement strand
GTGGGGAGGGGGCGGCGGATGGTGAACTGGGCGGGCGTTGCGGGGGCGTTGCGGGATTGGGCGCCTGCGATTGCGAATCATCTTTGGCAGACCACTGTGTTCGTGGGTGTGGCTGCGGCGCTCGGGTTCGCGCTGAGAAAGAATGGAGCGCGGGAGCGGTACTGGGTGTGGATGGCGGCGTCGGCGAAGTTTGTGGCGCCGTTTGCGTTGCTAGCCGCTGCGGCGGGGCACTTTGCGAGGCCGCGGGTGGTTGTGCCCGCGGACGCCGGTGTGTACGTTGCGGTGCAGGATGTGACGGAGCCGTTCGCTGTGCCTGCGATGCTGCCGCAGCCGATTGAGCATGTCGACCCGCCGGTGCGATGGTGGGCTCTGGCGCTGGCGGGCCTGTGGGCTGCGGGATTCTCGACGGTGCTGGCGGTCTGGGTGGTGCGCTGGGGGCGTGTGGCGCGGCTGGTTCGGAAGGCGACGCCGATGCTGGAGGGTTGTGAGGCGGATGCTCTGCGGAGGATTGCGGCGGAGGCTGGTCTGAAGCGTGCGGTGGAGTTGCGAGTCTCTGCGAACGCGATGGAGCCGGGCGTGTTCGGCGTGCTGCGGCCGGTGCTGCTGTGGCCGGTGGGGATTTCGGAGCGGCTGAGCGACTTGCAGCTTGAGGCGGTGCTGGCGCACGAGGTGTGCCATGTTCGCCGGCGGGACAACCTGACGGCTGTGCTGCACATGCTGGTGCAGGCCGTGTTCTGGTTTCATCCGCTGACGTGGTGGGTGGGTGCGCGGTTGATCGCGGAACGCGAGCGCGCTTGCGATGAGGCTGTGGTGGCGATCTGCCCGCGTGCGGAGGTGTATGCGGAGAGCATTCTGAAGGTGTGCGAGTTCTGCGTGGAGTCGCCGCTGGCTTGCGTATCGGGGATAACGGGTGCGGACCTGAAGCGTCGCGTGATGGATATCATGACCGCGCGTGCCGTGCGCAGACTCACGGTCGGCATGAAGATCGCGATCGCCGCAGCCGCGATGCTGGCGGTTGCGGTGCCGGTGGTGCTTGGCACGACGCGGATTCTGCCGATTTATGGCGAGATCGTGAAGCCCTCCGGGCCGCTGCCGTCGTTTGAAGCGGTCACCATCAAGCCCAGCGAGCCGGATACCCCAGGAAAGGGCTTCCGGATTGAAGGACGGCACTTCAGGACCATTAACACCACGCTTTCCGACATGCTGCAGTTCGCTTACGGCCTTCAGGCGCGGCAAGTGGAGGGCGCTCCCGGATGGGCAGGCATGGAGAAGTACGAGATAAGCGGCGTCGCAGCGGCGACGGGGCCCGAACAACCCAAGTGGAACCTGATGATGCAGAAGTTGCTGGCTGACCGCTTCGGCCTGCAGTTTCATACCGGGACCACGGAGATGCCTGTGTACGAACTGCACGTCGCCAAGAATGGCCCGAAGCTGAGCGCGACTCCGCCAAACTCTGAACGCGGCGGGCTATACATGGGCGGCAATGCATCCGGACCGGGCGTCACGGCGCATGGGAATGGGCAGACAATGGCCGGTCTGGCAAAGCTGCTCGGGGATTGGCAGTTCGACAGGCCGGTTGTCGACCGTACCGGGCTCACTGGAAAATTCGATTTCGAGTTGACCTTTATGTCGGACCGGCAAAAAGGAGGAGCCGCGGCGCCGTCCATCGAAGACGAACCAAACGCGCCTCCGAGCATATTCACCGCGATCCAGGACCAGCTCGGCTTGAAGCTCGAGCCTGCCAAGGGCCCCGTCGAGACCCTGGTGATCGACCATATTCAGAAGCCGGAGCTGGACGTGGCGGAAGTGCAAGGGGCGGCGAGAGTGATGCCGGTCTCCCTAATTCAAGAGGGTTCAACGCAAGCTGGCCGCGCTGCCACGCCGTTAGCGTTCGAGGTGGCTTCGATCAAGCCGGATACGTCCGGAACCGGCATCCTCGAGTTCGAGAACACGCCTGACGGCTTCCAGGCACGCGGCTTCACGGTTCAGATGCTGATTCGCGCGGCCTATGGATATGACGATGCCCTCATCATGGGCGCACCCGGCTGGCTCAACTCGGAACATTACACGCTCGATGCAAAGGTGGCTGGCTCGGACGTACCCGCACTCGCCAAACTCAATCCGGAGCAGCGCAAACTCATGCTGCAGCCGCTGTTGGCCGATCGCTTTCAATTGAAGTTCCACCGCGAAACCAAACAGCTCGCCACCTATTCGCTGGTCGTTGCAAAGGGTGGCCTGAAACTCACGCCGTCTCCACCGGGTGACTCCAATGGGCCGCAGATGCGAATGAAGGCGGGCCATCTCACCTGTCAGCACTTTTCCATTCCGCTCCTGACGCAGTGGCTGTCGTTGCATGCGGGCCGCAAAGTTGTGGACAACAGCGGTCTCACTGGCACGTACGACTTCACCCTGCAGTGGGCGCCCGATTCTCCTGCGTCTGGGGTGGAAACTGCCGATGACGGTCCATCGCTCTTTACGGCGATTCAGGAGCAGCTCGGCCTCAAACTCGAACCCGCCAAAGGCCCAGTTGAGACCTTCGTCATTGATGACATCGAAAAGCCCTCGGAGAACTGAGTGATGGGATGCGTTGCGCGCAAGTTGGATTGCAGTGGGGGTCTGCGTCTCGCAATGGCTCTCGCGGTGGGACTGTGGATGCCGGTTATTTGTTCGGCTCAGCCTGCGGTGAGTGCGCCGGCGTTTGCGGTGTCCGCGATCAGGGCGAGCGGGCCGGCTTCGGGGAGTGGCATGAGCATCAAGTTCCTGCCCGGCGGCCGTCTGGTCGCGCGCAATGCGACTCTGCGGGTTCTGATCAAGATTGGGTATGACCTGAACGATGACCAGTTGGACGGAGGGCCGACCTGGATTGCGTTCAAGCGGTTCGATATCGACGCGAAACCGGATGCGGGGCCGGGCGGTGACTCGAAACCCATGTCGGACACGGAGACCAAAGCCTTCAACCATGCGTTGATGCAGGGGTTGCTCAAGGACCGCTTCGACCTGAAGCTGCGCAGTGAGATGAAGGATATGCCGATCTATGCTCTGGTCGTCGGCAAAAGCGGCCCCAGGTTGACGAAATCGCAGGGCGGCTCGAGTGGTTCGCCGATCAAGGGAAGGTCGGGGACCATCGTGGGTGCCGGCGCAGCGATGGACGATCTGGCCAGGGAGCTGGAAGAGAACGTGCATCGTCCGGTGCCGAACCTGACCGGCCTCGACGGGAGGTACGATTTCAAACTGGAATGGACACCGGATTCGGCTGTTGCGCCGGCGGCAAGTCCGGCGACAGACGCCAGCGATCTCGGGCCCAACCTCTTTACCGCGGTGCAGCAACAGTTGGGGTTGAAGCTGGAGGCGCGCAAGAAAAGCGCTCCCTATAAAGTTGTGGAGAGTGTGCAATTGCCCTCAGAGAATTAGTGTGAGGGAACCGGGGCGGCATTTGTTTCGTTAACCATGGGCAGGATATGCGCGTTGTACTGTCAGGGGTTAGCCGCCTTAGGAAAATTGATGCAGGTGCTTGCGCGTGTCTGTTAAGTTTGTTTATGATTGGCTCGGTAGAAAACTACATAGGGTATTACCGGAGGCGAGTTAGGTTTCGAGGGATACCAAAACGGCGGCAGGTAGAAGAGAATGGTTATCAAATGAAAAATAAATTCTGGGGAAGCGCGAACTAACGCAGGTTCGCAGACGTCTTTTAACTAGATTCCCTACTCCTCTGTATTCTCCCGGAACTGGATTGCCCGATGGTCCGTAGTTAAAAGGATAGCGACCTCGGGAAAAGTTTCGATCCGGTGAGACTGAACTCAGGCAACGGCGTGCGGTGCGGGTGTCAGGAAACGGAAATCTCATGGATGATCGACCAACAGCGATATGTCGGGCCTTCAGCCCTCGGAATTATGGCGGCTCCTTACCTGGGCCTTCGGCCCAGGCTGGTATATGTCGCGCTTTCAGCGCTCGGGTTTCCGGGCGGCTCCTACCTGGGCCTTCGGCCCAGGCTGGTATGTTTCGCGCTTTCAGCGCTCGGGTTTCCGGGCGGCCCCTACCTGGGCCTTCGGCCCAGGCTGGTATGTTACGGGCCTTCGGCCCTGAGCGCTTCTGTCTTAACTTCCCGAGACTCGGGAAATAGTGTGTGATTGGTTCTGAATCGAAAGATGGGCCCCGAACGGTTTCTCGACCTCAGCGTGAAGTCGGGAGGCCCCCGGACGAAGAGCAAGATTGCGGAGGGTCAATGTCGTTGCGGCGCGTGGTGAATCATCTTCTGTTGGTGTGCGCGTTTGCGTGGCTGGCGGCCGTCGGAATCGGCCCGGCAATTGCTTCGGAGTACCACGGTCAGGTGACGTTCGGGGGGCTGCCGGTTCCGGGCACGCTGGTGTCGGTGACGGCTACGCAGGGTGGGAAGACCGTAACTGCGGTCACGAACGATCAGGGTGTCTATTCGTTCCCCGATTTGACGGATGGGACGTGGACGATCGTCATCGAGATGACGGGCTTCGCGTCGGTCAAGCAGGATGTTACGGTCGCTCCGAATGCGCCTGCCGGAGCGTTTGAGTTGAAGCTGATGTCGCTGGCCGAGATCCGGTCGGCAGCCAAGCCGGTGAAGGTCGAAGCCGCGCCGGTCGTGCCGATTCTGACGGCGAGTGTGCCGGCGGCGACGGTTACCCCCACCCGTGACGGTAAAGCTGTCACGAATGGGGCACCCGCTTCGTCACCGACGGCAGCCAACACGCAGACCGCCAAGGCAGGAGTTCCTGACGCGCCTGCGCCGGCCCCAGCGCCGGACCCCAACGCGCAGCAGGCCAGCGATGGCTTCCTTATTAATGGCAGCGTGAACAATGCGGCCACTTCGCAGTTCTCGATGAACCAGGCGTTCGGCAACAACCGGACCAACGGGCGCTCTCTCTACAACAAGGGGGTGATGTTGACGCTGGACAACTCGTCGCTGGATGCGAAGCAGTACTCGGTGGCCGGGATTGATCAGCCGAAGCCGTCATTCAATAACTTCACCGTGGGCTTCCAGTTTGGCGGACCGCTGAAGATTCCCCGCCTGCTGCCGCGTGGGCCGAACTTCTTTATTGGCTATCAGAGAACGCAGGACAACACGGTTTCGACGACCTCCGCCCTGGTGCCAACGCTGGCCCAGCGTGCCGGCGACCTGTCGGCGTTGGGGCAGACGGCCTATGCGCCGCTGACCGGGCTATCGGCGGCATGTCTTGCGGCTCCCGGCGTGACTCCGGGCAAGGCTTTGCCGAACCCGCTTCCCGCGGCCTGTATCAGCGCCGCGGCACAGAAGCTGTTGAGCTTCTATCCCACGCCGAACGTCGCGGGCAATTTGCGGTACAACTATCAGATCCCGCTGACCACCAGCTCGCATCAGGATCAGGTTTCGCTGCAGATGTTCCGGAATATCGGGAACAAGAACAATGTGAACGGGCGCTTCCAATTGCAGGATTCGCGGGGGAGCAACCCGAGCCTGTTCGGATTTGTCGATACCACGAACTCGCTGAACTTCAGTACTAACCTGAACTGGCAGCGGCGGATCACGCAGCGGCTGTTTTTGAATATTGGGTACCAGTACAGCCGGTCGCGCAGGGAGCAGTCTCCCTATTTTGCCCACCGCGAAAATGTGGAAGGCGAGGCGGGAATCACCGGGGTCGACACCGATTCGACGTACTGGGGACCGCCGACGCTGGGCTTCACCAGCTTCCAGGGCTTGTCGGACGGCACTCCTTCCTACAATCGCCAGCAGACGAACGGGCTAACGGTGTCGGTGACGTGGAACCGCTTCCGCCACAATATCCAGGTGGGCGGCGACTTCCGGCGGCAGGAGTTCAACTATCTTTCGCAGACCAATCCGCGGGGAACGTTTTCGTTTACCGGCGCGGCGACAAGACCGGCGGGAGCCACGACAGGCGGGTCCGACTTTGCGGGGCTGCTGCTGGGGATTCCCGACACCAGCCAGATTGCCTACGGCAACGCGGACAAGTATCTGCGCCAGTCGGTGTACGACGCGTTCGTCAATGACGACTTCCGGGTGAATCCGGAGTTCAGCATCAACGCGGGCGTTCGCTGGGAGTACGGAGCGCCGATCACCGAGACGAAGGGGCGGCTGGTGAACCTGGACATCGCGCAAGGCTTTACCGCGGCGACGCCGGTGCTGGCGAATAGCCCGAAGGGGGCGCTGACCGGGCAGTCGTATCCGACATCGCTGATGCGGCCGGACAAGATCGGGATTGCGCCGATCGTCGGCATTGCGTGGCGGCCGATCTCGGGCTCGTCGCTGCTGGTCAGAGCGAGCTACGGAATTTATCACGACACGTCGGTGTATCAGCAGACGGCGCTGGCGATGGCGCAGCAGTCGCCGCTGTCGAAGAGCCTGAGTCTGAACAATGCGATCTGCCCTCTGACGCTGACGGGCGGCTTCCCCGGTTGCGGTGCGATTACGGCGAATACGTTTGCGGTCGATCCGGACTTCCGCGTGGGCTACGCGCAGTTGTGGCAGGTGTCGGCGCAGCGCGATCTGCCCGGATCGCTGCAGATGGTGGCGACATACGCCGGGACCAAGGGAACGCGCGGCGTGCAGGAGAGTCTGCCGAACTCGTATCCGATTGGTGCGTTGAACCCGTGCCCGAGCTGCCCGGTGGGCTTCTACTACAGGACTTCGAACGGCAACTCGACACGCGAGGCGGGGACGATTCAATTGAGGCGCAGATTGCGCAGCGGATTCCAGGGGACTCTGAGCTACACGTTCTCGAAGTCGCTGGACGACGACTATTCGCTGGGCGGCCAGGGACCGGTAACGGCGGGGACGAGTTCGAACTCCAGTCCAACGTATGCGGTCGCGCAGGACTGGCGCAACCCAAGCGGCCAGCGCGGCCTGTCGAACTTCGATCAGCGCCATCTTCTGACCTTGCAGATGCAGTACACCACCGGCATGGGTATCGGCGGAAAGTCGCTGATGAGCGGCTGGAAGGGTGCGCTGTACAAGGAATGGACCGTCCAAACCAACATCAAGACCGGCAGCGGGTTGCCGCTGACGCCCATCTATAACTATGCGGTGCCGGGCACGGGATACACAGGGATCATTCGCGCGAGTTACCTGGGCGGCGCAATCCATCAGACGTCTACGCCGGGGCTGTTCCTGAACCCGGCGGCCTTCGGGATTCCGACTTCGGGCTGGGGCACTGCGCGGCGAAACTCGATTACTGGACCAAGCCAGTTCACGTTGAACGCTTCGATGGATCGGAACTTCCGTTTCCACGATCGCTACAACCTGGAGGCCAGGATCGATGCGACCAACGTTCTGAATCATGTGACGTATCCCAGTTGGGTCACGACGCTTGGCCCGCAATTTGGGGCTGCTCCTGGGAGCGCCAATGAAATGCGGAGTATGAGCGCTACGATGCGGTTTAGGTTTTAGCCAGGTTCGAGGTACTAGGTTCGAGGTTCGAGGGATGAAGATATGAGGCATGAGGGGGCTGTGGGCGGCGGGCGGTGGGCGGCGGTGGGGTTTGCTTTGGCTGTGTCGATGGGACTGGTGTCGCTGGCGGTACTGGCGGGCGCGCAGATGACGGGGACGAACAAGCCGGGCGCCACGGGCGTCGATGCGCCGACCATCTCGGTGACGACGCGCCTGATTATCGAGACCGTTACGGTCAAGGATAAGAAGGGAGCCCCAATCGATGGGCTATCCGCCAAGGACTTTACGGTCACCGAAGACGGCGTGGTGCAGAAGATCAGCTTCTGCGAGCATCAGACGCTGCCGGAAAACGCGACGCCGCTGACGGGTCCGCCTACCGGCAAGGAAGACATCAAGATCTACAACCGGCTTGCGCGCTCGCAGATCTCTGCGGAGACGCCGGGCCAGGTTCGCTACAAGGATCGCCGCCTGATGGCGCTCTACTTCGACATGACCGCGCTGTCTCCCAGCGATCAGATGCGCGCGCTGCTGGCAGCGGAGAAATTTGTCCGCACGCAGATGACGGCGGTCGATCTCCTTTCCATCATGCGATACTCCGGCGGCTCGGTCGATGTGCTGCAGGATTTCACCGACGACCGCAACCGCCTGCTAAGCATCCTGGAAACGATGGTGGTTGGAGAAGGCCAGGGGAACGACGAATCCTCCAGCGACGACAGCACGGCCGATACCGGCGCCGCCTTCGGCCAGGACGACAGCGAGTTCAACATCTTTACCACCGACCGCCAGCTCTCCGCACTGCAGACGGCCGCGGAGTCGATGTCGAACCTGAACGAGAAGAAGATACTGGTTCCGTTTTTCAGCGGACTGAACCTGAATGGCCTGGACAACCAGGCGCAACTCCATGCGACCGAACAGGCCGCGATCCGCGCCGGCGTCTCCTTCTGGCCGATCGATGCGCGCGGACTGGTGGCGACGGGGCCGCTGGGCGATGCGACGCGCGGTTCGCCGGGCGGCCAGGCGATGTATACCGGCGGCTCGTCCACGACGATGACGACGCGTTTTGCGCAGTCGCAGGACACGCTGTATGCGCTGGCGGGCGATACCGGGGGCAAGGCGCTGCTCGACTCCAACGATCTGACGCAGGGCATCGTGCAGGCGCAGAAGTCGGAGTCGAACTACTACATCATCGGGTACTACACGTCGAATCACGCGCTGAATGGCAAGTTCCGCAAGGTCAAAGTCTCGCTGAACAATACGGAGCTGGCGGCGAATCTCGACTACCGGCAGGGATACTTCGGCGAGAAGGAGTGGGGCAAATATACAACCGCGGACAAGGAGCGCCAGCTTGAGGACGCGCTGATGCAGGGCGATCCGTGGACCGAACTCACCATTGCGATGGAGATCAACTACTTCCAGTTGAACAAGGCGGAGTACTTCGTTCCGCTGATGGTGAAGATTCCCGGACGCGAACTTGCGCTGGCGAAAAAACGCGGCGCCGATCATACGCTGATCGACTTCGTCGGCGAGATCAAGGACGACTACGGCGGGACTACCGTCACCAATATCCGCGACCACATCGACGCCAAACTCACCGACCAGACGGCCGCGGAGCTGGCGAAGCATCCGGTGGAGTACTCGTCCGGCTACACGCTATTGCCGGGCAAGTACACCATCAAGGTGCTCGCGCGCGACAATGAGACGGGCCGCATCGGCACGTTCCAGACGACGTTCATCATCCCGAACCTGAACAAGGAGACCAAGCGGGTTCCGATCAGCTCGGTGGTGCTGTCCGGCGAGCGCCAGTCTTACCGGGAGGCGATCTACAACGTTGCCAAGGAGAAAGAACAGAACAAGGAAGCGGCGGTGAATCCGCTGGTGCAGAATGGGCAGCAGATCATTCCGAGCGTGACCCGGGTGTTCAACAAAGGACGGAGCCTGACCGTGTTTCTTCAGGCGTACGAGCCCGGCGCGGCAACGGTTCAGCCGCTGATCTCCTTCGTCAGCTTCTACCAGGGCCAGACCAAGGTGTTCGAGACGCAACCGCAGGAGGTATCGCCCAACGCGAACACCCGGTTGCAGACAGCGCCGCTCAGCTTCAACGTCGACCTGAAGCAGCTTCCGCCGGGCAAGTACGATTGCCAGGTGACGGTGCTCGATCCGGCAGGACAGAAAGGGGCATTCTGGCAGGCGCCGATTATGGTTGTGCCGTAGAGGGGAGTTGTCAGTTCTCAGTTGTCAGTTGTTAGTTGCTCGCGGGTGTGGCGGGCGCGTGAGGCTTCGCGTGCTGTTACCGCTAGTTCTCCGACGGCTTCTCGATGTGGTCGATAACGATCACCTCTACCGGGGCTTTGGTTGGTACGAGGCGGAGGCCGAGCTGCTCCTGGACGGCTGTGAACAAAGAGGGCGCGTCAGTACCGCCTTCCTGTCCGGCACCCGCGGCAGAAAGCCGCTCAGAGCCCCACGTCAGCGTAAAGTCATATGTTCCCTTGAGGCCGGTCTGGTCCACCACCTCGCGGCCGTTGAGAAACGGTGAGTGTATCCATTGATCCAGAGTGGTTGCCATCGCCGTCATCTCATTTCCTGCCATCGAGAGCCGCGACACTTCGCCATCCTTCGCCGGAGTCAGTTTTGCGCCGCCCTTCGCGACGACCAGCGCGTACGCCGGCATCTCCCGCGTCTCGAAGTGCACCTTCAGCTTGAAACGGTCCGCCAGCAGCGACTGTTCCATCAGGTCCACCTGCTCCCGCTGTTGCGCCGGGGTCATCTTCTGCATTGCTGCAAACAGCGAGTCCTCAATCTTTGCCTGAATCTCGTAGTCGTCCGAACCCATCCAGTCCGGGCCTCCCACAACGCGGATTCTCTCGAAGCCGAACGGAACATTGTAGGCAAACGCAATCAGCAACCGCGCCGATAGGATGGAGTGCACCCGGTCCGTCGCCTGCCCGCCTCCATTGCCGGGAGCGATCTTCGCCGGCAACTTTGGCTTGAGTTCTGCCGTGCCATCCCCAGCCGGCGGTGCCACAGGCTGCGGAGAAGGCGCAGCCCGCGGCTTCCACGGCTTGATCGTTGCCACCTCAAAGGATGGCAGCGGGCCACCTGCGTGCAGTATCTGCGCGTGCGTCGGAATCATACGGACAATTCCAAACGCAATCGACGCCGACAGTAAACCTATAGCCGCTACGACCATCTTTCTGCTCATGCTCAGTTCCCCCAATCGCGGCGTCCATTTAGTTTTCCGAAGGCTTTTCTATGTGATCGATGACGAGGACTTCTACCGGCCCTTTCTCCGGCTCCAGCTTCAATCCCATCTGCTCCTGGATCGCCGTGAACAGTGACGCGCCGTTCCCCTCTGAGTTCTCCCTCGACCACGATGCTTCGCAATCGTAGCTTCCATCCAGTCCGGTTCGATCCACCACCATCCGCCCGCCCAGTTCAGGTTGATGGCTGAGCATCGTCACCAGCAGCCAGAATGGCCATCCTTTCGTCCGAAGATGTAATGGTTGTTGCGCCAGGCTCTTCACCTCCTCCGGCGTTGGAGGAACATAGCCCGGCGGTGGTGGCGGAGGTGGCGGAGCGCTCGCCCATCCATAACGCGGACGCACACCGTCGCTAAGCACTGACGGCGATGAATCCTTCGCACATTTCAGGCCGCCCTTCGCCACCACCAGCGCATACACCGGCAAGTCGCGCGTCTCAATGTGCACCTTCAGGTGAAACCGGTCCGCGAGCAGGCCCTGCACCATCAGTCGTATCTGCTCGTCGCGGTCGTCGCGCGAGGCTTTGGTCAGTGTGGCGGCCTCCGTCTCGTCCGGCTTGGCATCGATCGTGAACTGATCCAACTTCACCCACCCTGGGCCACCGGAAAGCTGAGCGTCATAGTTGATGCCGTAAGCGTAGGAGATCAGGTCCTTCATAGAAAGCGCCTTTGCCAGGAAGCGGTCCGACTGCACCAGCCGGGTACGCATCTCGCCCGGCGAGCTCGGCCGCACACTCGCCACCTCGAACGAAGGAAGCGGGTCGCTGGCATGCAGGATCTGTCCCGAGGTTACGCCTGGGCCTGCCATCCCGAGCAACAGGAGCGCTACAGTTTCAGAAACAATCCGCGCCGCTCGAATCGTTTTCATATTCACGCTCAATTCTCCGAGGGCTTCTCGACGTGGTCGAGCACGTACGTTGTGACCGGTCCTTTGTCCGGAACCAGCTTCAAGCCCATCTGATCGTGCAGGGCTTCCGTAAAGCTGGGGCCAGGCAGCGGTTCCGGCGCGATCGGATCGGGCCCCGACGCAGTTCTTTCAGCCACAAAGTCGAGCGTGAAGTCGTATTTGCCGGTCAATCCAGTCTTGTCAACGATGGTTCTGTCCACCTTCGGCGAGGCATACCACACAAACTGCGCCAGCGAGACGTCCCTGCCCATCATCCGCAGCAGGGAATGCTTTTCCGGGTCTGGTATCAAGTGCGCGATGGTTCCGCACGGACTGGAGATGCCTTCTGGGGCAGCTTGTTTACAACCGGTATCGTCGCTCGGGTGTTCGTGCAGCGTGGGGCCGGTCTTGCCGGGTTTGGCGAGCACCAGGTCATAGACGTGGCCGACGTGAATCTCAGGGTGAAGCCTCAGGTTGAAGCGCTGAATCAGCAGTGCGCGGAGCATCCGTCGCAGGTCGTCCTTGCTCGGGTCGCCCTCCAGGCGCGCCTCGATGTCGTAGCGGGCTGAGCCGGCCCAGTCGGGAGATTGTTTTGCAATCGCGGTGATCTCGTTCGGGTTCAGCTTGTACGCGAACTGAATATAGGCCAGCAGGGGTAGGCCGATCATCTGCATGAAGCCATGGGTCGGGACGTAGGAATCGTCCATGGTCAAGGGAAAGCTCACATGCGTGGTTCCGGTTTTGTTTTCTCTTACCGTCGCGACGTCGAACTCGGTGAAATTCTGGCGCGATGTGTTGGAGACCGGAGCGGCGTCCTCGCTCTGTGCTGCCGCGATAGCCTGTATCGCTGCGTACACAACTCCGGTGTTATTGGTAATGTGCGACTGGGCGCGGAACGTGTATCCGCAGAATAAAAGCAGCGCCACGGATGCGAGCAGTCCGCGGCTCCACTCCATCGCATTCAAACGCCGGTCGCGAATCATGAGATAGTGTCCGGCGAGGAGCGACGGTGTACGGTCGCACGGCGTGCTCAAATCTTCCGAGCCCACGGATCGCATCCATTGGCGCGCAAGCGAAAGCAGAGCATCCATGCACAGCCTCCGAAAGCCAAGGCTGCTTTGGGCCTCCTCGAAGTCGAGGAGCATCTCGCGGCCGAACTCCGCGCGAAAGGCCGCGGGGTGCAATCTGAGAACGGCGGAATAGAGTTGCCTCTGGAGATGGGTCATGACTGCCTCTCCTCATTCAGCCGCAGGCGGCGACGCGCTTCGCGAAGCACGCCGGTTAGGCGCTCCGTCTCGGCCGCCAGGACGGAGCTTCCCATTTTGGTGAGGCGATATTTCCGGCGCGGCTCGGCGTCGGATTCGGATTTATCCGCCGGAGACACTTCGACGAGGCCAAGCTTCAGCAGCTTCTTGAGGTTGTCGTAGAGCGTTCCGGGGCCGATCTTGTATTGGCCGCCCGACTGCCGCGCGACCTCGAGTATGATGCCGTAGCCGTGCAGATCGCCGCCCGTCAAGGCGAGCAGGACATGCAAGGTGGCGGGGGAAAGAGGCAGGAGGTCGGCATGGTCTGGCTTCATATTCGAAAGACGATATATCGGATTCCGAATAGTTGTCAATCCTCGGCACGCGCCGGGATACGGGAACAGAGTTCAGTTGCTCGACTCGTTGTCGAGGTCCTGGAACTGATTGATGATGACCTCGCCGTCCGGGAAGATAGCGCGGATCTGCATGTCGCCACCCATGGCGCGGACGTAGCTGCGCAGAGTACTGATATACATGTCGGCGCGGCGCTCGACCTTGGAGACGGCGCCCTGGGATACCTTGAGCACCTGGGCGAGCTGGGTCTGGGTCAGGGAACGCGCCTCTCGCAACTCGTCCATACTCCTGATCTCCGCGATGGTAGCTTTGATCTGCGCCTCTTGCTCCGCCCGCTCCGCCGGGCTCATCTTTGCATACAGCTTGTCGCGAAGCTCTTTGAAATTCCGGGCCATCGTGTTTTCCTCCTACTTGCCGATCTCCTTCAGATGCTGCGCGTAAATCTTGTCCGCCTTTGGGACGAACTCCTCATACCAGTCCGGCCTGCCCGTCTTGTCGCCGCCGATCAGCAGCATCGCCGTGCGCCGCGGATCGAAGGCATACAGCACGCGATAGGGACGCCCCCGATGCTGACAGCGGAGCTCGCGCATATTGGGAAACTTCGATCCGTGAACGGCATCCGCAAAGGGCCGCTTCAGCTTGACTCCGAACTCCTCAAGCCCCGCGACCGAACGGTCGAGACTCTTCTGTTCATCCTCGGTCAGGCTGTCGAACCACTCTTCAAATTCGTCGGTGAACTCGACCTCGTACGCCACACTAGCAATATTACATTTATGGAATATTGCTAGTCAACCAATGTCATTCGCTGCGGTAAGATTCTCGCGTGAACATACGTTTGGTTTCTTCGCTCGTTCTTGGGGTTGGTTTCGCACTTGGATTGCCTGCGGTCGCACAGGTTCAGCCGCTGCCGGATGGCAAGGCGCATACGTTTCGCGCGGCGAGCGGCGAGTTCCAACTCGACGGCAAACCGTTTCGCATCCTCTCCGGCGAGATGCACTACCCGCGCATCCCGCGCGAATACTGGCGCGCGCGGCTGAAGATGGCGCGGGCGATGGGGCTGAACGCCATCACCACCTACGTCTTTTGGAACGAGCACGAACCGACTCCCGGCACGTATGACTTCTCCGGCAATAACGACGTCGCCGAGTTTATCCGCGAGGCGCAGCAGGAGGGACTTTATGTCATCCTGCGGCCCGGCCCATATGTATGCGCGGAGTGGGAGTTCGGCGGCTATCCGGCGTGGTTGCTGAAAGATCCCAAGACCGTCATCCGCTCGCAGGATCCGAAGTTCATGGAGCCGGCTACGCGGTGGATCAAGCGCCTGGGACAGGAGCTTGCGCCGCTGCAGATCGGTAACGGCGGCCCCATCCTACTGGTGCAGGTCGAGAACGAATACGGCTCCTTCGGCGACGACCACGTCTACATGGAGAAGAACCGCCAGGCGCTGGTCGATGCCGGGTTCACCAAGGCTCAGCTTTACACCGCGGACGGCCCCGGCCAGATCGCTAACGGCTCGCTGCCGGACCTGCCGGTGGGCATCAACTTCGATGGCAACCATCCGGGCGAGGCGCAGAAGGGCTTTGCGACGCTGAAGAAGATCAGGCCGGATGGCCCGTTCATTAATAGCGAATTCTGGGCCGGCTGGTTCGATCACTGGGGCGGCCCGCACGCGCACACCAGCGCGGAGACGCAGGCTGCGAATCTGGACTGGATGCTGCGCCAGGGCTACTCCGTGTCCATCTATATGTTCCACGGCGGGACGGACTTCGGCTGGATGAACGGCGCCAACTCCAGCGACCTGAGGAAAGAGTACGAGCCCGACGTTACCAGCTACGACTACGACTCCGCGCTGGACGAGAGCGGGCGGCCGACACCGAAGTTCTTCCTCTTCCGCGACGTCATCGCAAAGGCAACGGGCATCGCTCCACCGCCGGTCCCGGAGGTCGAAGCGCCGATCCATATCGCGCCGTTCAAGCTGACGGAAGCGGCGTCGCTTTGGGCGAATCTGCCGAAGGCCATCGAAAGCCCTACGGCGCTCACGATGGAGGATATCGGCCAGAACTACGGCTACATCCTCTACCGCACGACCGTTCCGGTTGACGGCGGGTCCGCCGCACTGGCGATCGATGTTCCCCATGACTACGCCAGCGTGTATGGCGATGGAGTCCTGGCGGGCACTCTCGACCGGCGCCTGAGGCAGTCGAAATTGACGATCAGCGAGCGCCATAAGGCAAACACGCTCGCGGTCCTGCATCTCGACCTGCTGGTGGAGAACACCGGACGCATCAACTACTCGTCGCAGATTCGCGGCGAGCGCAAAGGCATCTCCGGCTTCGTCAGCATCAATGGCGATCCCCTGTCCGCGGGCTGGCGCATCTATTCGCTGCCCATGTCCAACCCCGAGGCTCTGACGTTCGCGAAGAACTCATGCAGCGGGCCGTGCTTCTACCGCGGAACCTTCAACGTGGAGCAGCCCGGCGACACATTTCTGGACACGAGCCAGTTGACGAAGGGGCAGCTTTGGGTCAATGGTCATGCGCTGGGACGCTTCTGGAATATTGGCCCGCAGAAGACGCTTTATCTGCCGGGACCGTGGCTGAAGCAGGGCGCGAACGAGGTGATCGTGTTCGACGTGGACGGCAAGCCGGGGGTTACGGTGGAGGGGCTGGTAATGCCCAATTTGGGGGAGTAGCGGGAGAGTTCGAAAGGAATAGACTGGTCGGGCTGGGAAGGAACGGTGACAGCGATGGCGAACCATGCGACGGGTGTGGCACGGGCGGTTTTGCTGACCGGGGCGGTGTGGCTGGCGGGTGTGGGGAGCGTCTGGGCGCAGGCCGCTGCGGAAGCGGGAGCGATTGGGGCGGCGTCGACCGGAGCCGCCGGGGGAACTGGCAGGGCTACAGGCAAGTCGCTGGGATCGGTATTTGCAGGGGTGGGCGCGAAGGTTGAATCGTCGACTACAACGACGACTCTCCCGTCAGGGGCAGGCAGAGTCAACCGGGCGAGCGCTCCGGCAGGCGGGGACGCGGCCGGGCCTGGGATCATCGTGGTGGCACCCGCGCCAAAGATTCGTTTCGACGTGGTGTCGTTCAAGCGGTGCGCAGATGAGGGTTCGAAGAAGGTCGACATGCCGGCGGACGGAGATTACGTCGCGGCCCACTGCCAGCCAATCGCACAGCTTATCTATTTTGCGTATGTCGGCGCGACGGCGTCCAACTTCAACCTGAGCGGCTATCCGTTGTGGGTGGACACCAACCTGTACGATTTCGAGGCGAAGGTGGCGCCGGAGGACATTGCGCTGTGGCAGAAGATGGGGTCGAGCGCGCGCAGGATGGCGGTGCAAAGGCTGCTGGCGGATGAGTTGAAGCTGAAGATCCGCGTTGACCCGACGCCTAAGCTGGTCTACACGCTATCGGTGGCGGACAGCGGGGCGAAGCTGAAGGAGTACGCGCAAGGCGAACAGCAGAAGCTGCCGAACGGCCTGACTCTGACCGGGAAAGACATGACATGGGTGGGGCGGATTGCGTACTTTCAGGACGCCTCGATGGGAAACCTGGCCGAGTCGCTGGGCGCGCACCTTGACCGGCAGGTAGTGAACCGGACGGGGCTGACGGGGAGCTATGACTTTTCGCTGCCCCTGCCGCAAGGGACGGGGAACAGCGCTCCGTCGGTTGCGCAGGCGGTCTCACAGCTGGGGCTGAAACTGGAGGCAGGCAAAACAAAGGTCGATGGGGTGGTGGTGGTGGACCATATCGAGCCGCCATCGGCGAATTGAGCGGCGCTGGATCCCGCTTTTATTCCAGTTTCCGGCATATTGATACTGTTAATGTTACGTATAAGGCTATTTAGAAACCGATTTAGTTACATATAGTCGACGCCATACTGGACAGGGATCTGGGTGAAGGCGATTCGCGTGGGCGCGGATTCCTTCGCCGGGAGCATTCCCGCGAAGTGCAGCGTGGTGTGGCCGTACTTCAGGTTCAGCTTGTCCATGGTGGCGGCAAGCTCGGCGCGATTGTCCGGATCGCCGAACAGCGACGCCTGAAACTCGCTCTCCGGGATCAGGTTGTGCATGGTGACTCCGACGAAGAAGGGCCGCGCGAACTCCAGGCCCTCGGGGCTTTTCGACCAGGAGGCACGCAGGATGTTGAGCAGGGTGAGCGTGTCCTGGCAAGGTGAGAAGCGTGCCTCCATTCCCCAGCCGGAGTGGCGGATTCCGCTGAAGTGTTTCTTGGACTTCACCTGGGCGGCTTGCTCGCGCGTGAGCTGGTAACGGATGGTCACGCCCATCGAGCCGGTGTAGAAGTGCTCCATGCGCAGGCGCATTGCGGCCTTGTGCAGCAGCTTGTGCGCGACGGCCCATGCGCCCTCGGGCGAGCGGTGTTCCGGGCCGAGGACGTGCGAGTGGCCGAGCGATTTCTGGATGCCGGAGTCGACGGGCGCGCCATCGTCGCCGGTCTCCGCGCCCCTGAGCCAATGAAAAAGACGATCGCCCCAGACACTGTCCCAGAGCCTGTGCATGCCGGTGCGGTCGAGCGCGAGCAGTTGCTCCATGGTGGTGATGTCCTTGGCGTGCAGGCGGATTTCGGTGCGCGCGCCGACGCCGGGTAGATCGCGGAGATCGAGGTGGGCGATCGCGCGCGGCAATTGGGAGGGCAGCAATCCGATCAGCCCGTCGGGCTTCTGCATGTCGCTGGCAATCTTGGCGAGATAGCGATTGGGCGCCATGCCGATGGAGCAGCGCAGTGTTTCGCCGACATCGTCCTTGATGGCCTGCTTGATGTCGAGGGCGATTCGGCGCGCGCGCGGAGGCTCCTGTTCGCGGCCGATCAGCTCGCAGACCATCTCGTCGATGGAGGGCGTGTGCGCGACCGGACAGCAGCGTTCGACAGCCTGCGCGATGCGGTGCGAGTAGTCCGCGTAGACGCCGTGATCGCCCTCGATGAGGACGATTTCGGGGCAGATGCGCTTGGCTTCGCCGACCTGCGTGCCGGTTTTTATGCCGAGCGCTTTAGCCTCGTAGCTGGCGGCGATGCAGCAGGTCGTGTCGGCCTGGGTAGGCACGACGGCGAGCGGGCGGTTGCGATATTCGGGGTGCAACTGCTGCTCGACCGAGGCAAAGAAGCTGTTGAGGTCGATGTGCAGGAAACGGAAGCGGTCCTGTTGAGTGTCTGGCACGCACGCCTCCTGAGCCACCCATTATATTCGCCTTTTATTTGCCGTTGGCGAAATAACTCTTGGCTAGGCTGCGCGAATTTCGAGGGTCTTGCCGAGGGCTTTCATCGCGCCGGCGATCCCGTCGATCTTGGAAGCGTGACGGAGATTAGTGAGGCGATTGACGGCCTGCGGCGTGGTGCCGAGGCGGCGCGCGAGTTCGGCGGGGCGGACTTGCTGGCGAATCATTTCGTTGAGGAGGAGGATTTTGGCGGTGAGGCTTGCGGGAAGCTCGACGAAATGCTGGCCACGCTTGATCGCGGAGGGTTCCGGCACAGGGCGCAAGTCTTCGAAATAGAACTCGAGGGCCGTTTCCAGCGCATCCTGAACGACCGCACGGACCTGCTCCATGCTTTCGCCCTGGGTGATCGCTTCGGGGATGTCGGGGAAGGTGACCAGAAAAAACTTGCCGTCCGGCCTCACTTTGAATGGGTATCGCATGGCGTCTCCTACTTGAGTCCGAGTTGCTTCTTGATGCTCTCAACCAATCCGGTGCCGAGTTCCTTGTTGTGCATCGGCAGGATCGAAGTCTTGCCGTTCAATTCGAGTTTCAGGTGCGATCCATTTGAGGTTCCGAAGCTGACTCCCTGCTTACTCAGCCACCGCTTGAACTCCGTGCTCTTCACGGAATTTAACTATAAACAAAAATGTTTATAAATTCCAGCCATAACAAGAATCCGGTAATAGATCACGCCCAAGGATCGGGGCGGGAGCATAATACCTATTGGATGATTCATAGACTCCCATTCCTGCTGATGGCGATTGTTCAAGCACTCTTTGCGTTCCGATCCCTTCTGAACCCACGAGCTGCGAAGGATGTAAACATCAACCAGAGGACGATCTGGGCGGGGCTGCCTCTCTCGTTCTATCGCGGCGTCGGGGTGTTATGCGCTGGCGCTGCAGTCCTGTTCTTCTACATGTTCTTGCACCCACCCTCACACTGAGATGCCGTAGCGATCCCGATTCGCAACCGCAACCCAGCTATCTCAATCTCAATGCACAGCAAGCTCTTCCGCGGCGGGTTTTGCGACGCGCTTGGGCGGGAGGCGCATGAGGAACGGCAGCGGCGACAGGCAGAATACCGCCACGGCGAGGATCAGGAACGCGTTCTTGTAGCTGAGCATCGCAGCCTGGCGCAGCATCAGTTGATATGCCTGCCCGATCGCCGCCTGGCCAGCCGCGACTGGCGCCATGCCGCCTTTGATCAGGATCTCTTTCACGCGGTCCATGAAGTTCGTGTACGCGGCGCTGCCCGGATTCACGTTCGCCGCGAGCGCCGCCTGGTGCACCTGTGTGCTGCGCGCGATGTACGTCGTCAGCAGCGCGGTGCCGGCACTGCCGCCGAGATTGCGCGCGAAGTTCGACAGGCTGGAGATCTGGTTCGTCTTGGCCGCCGGCACGCCCACGTAGTTCAGCGTGCTGATGGGGATGAAGACGAACGGTAGCGCGACGACCTGCAGCATGCGCAGCTCGGTGACGTGGGCGAAGCTCGTGGTCAGGTCCAGCTGCGTCAGGTTATAAACGCCGATGGCGGTACCGACATACGCGAGGCACACCATCAGGCGCGGGTCCATTTTGCCCACGGTTCTGCCTGCGACGGCCATCATCGCCATCATCATGAAGCCTGCGGGCGACAGCACCATGCCGGCGCGCTCCGCCGTGTAGCCGAGCAGCACTTGCAGGTATTGCGGAATGAGCACCGTCGATCCGAAGAGCACCATGCCGAGGATGAGTTGCAGGAAGACCGCTGTGCCGAAGTTGCGGTTCTTCAGCAGCTTCAGGTCGACGATGGGGTCGGGATGGTTCCACTCCCACACAGCGAAGAAGATCAGCAGGCAGACAGAGAGGATGGCGGTGGCGCGGATCATGGGGTCGCCGAACCAGTCCTTCTCCTGGCCCTTGTCGAGCGTGAACTCGAGGAAGCCAACGCCGACGGCAACCAGGCCGAGCCCCATGAAGTCGACCTTGAGATGCTTCGACGCCTCTTTGCGCGCCTTCAGGAACGGCGGATCTTCGACCATGCGGTTCGACAGGTACAGCGACAGCAGGCCGACCGGCAGGTTGATAAAGAAGATCCAATGCCAGTTGAAGTTGTCGGTGATCCAGCCGCCGAGCGTTGGACCGATGGCGGGCGCAACCACCACCGCCATGCCATACATTGCGAAGGCCTGGCCGCGCTTCTCGACGGGGAAGGTGTCGGCGAGGATGGCCTGTTCGCTGGTGGCCAGTCCGCCTCCGCCGAGGCCTTGCAGCACGCGCGCGACGATCAACAGCGGCAGCGTCTGCGCGATTCCGCACAGCAGCGAGCAGACGGTAAACATCGCCACGCAGCTCATATAGAAACGCTTGCGCCCCATGCGGTTCGCCAGCCAGCCGGAGATGGGAAGCACGATCGCGCTCGACACCAGGTAGCTGGTGAGCACCCAGGTCGCTTCCTCCTGGCTTGCGCCGAGCGAGCCAGCCATATGCGGCAACGCGACGTTGGCGATCGAGGTGTCGAGCACCTCCATGAAGGTCGCCAGCGTAACCGTCAGCGCGACAGCCCACGGATTGTGGTGCGGCTTCCAGTGCAAATCATCGAAGGTCAGCTCAGCCATGGATCCTCATTAGATTCGGCCTTCGACGGAAATGACCCATCTTTCGATTCTAAGGGTGGCGTTGCGATCTCCCAAATCGCCGAGCGTTCGAGACAGGTAGATCCCACTCATGCGCATAGAACGCGCATGAATGGGGCACCCGGCGTTTGAAGTGAGTGATTCTAAGCGGTGGACACTATCTCTCAAATCGCCGGCCGCGGAGGAGGCAGACGCGAAGAGAGTACTACGCAGCCTTCTCCGCAGCCAGTTCGTCCAGGATCTTCGCGGCCTTGTTGACGTGGTCGACGCCGAAGACCAGCATCGCATCCGTCGATCCGGGTTCCAGCCCGCAATAGGAGTAGTCGATATTGATCTTCCCCTCGCCCAGCCGCGACGCCGCGCGTCCCAGTTCGCCCGGACGATGCGGAAGGCGGATCACCGCCGCCTCCGTCTCCTCGAAGATCATGCGCAGGTCGCCGAGTACCGCCTTGGCCGCCGCTGGGTTGTCGACAATCAGCCGGGCCAGGCTCTCGCCCTCTTCCACAAACGACTGGAACGCCAGGATGTTCACGCCGCGCTCCGCCAGGGCAGTGAAGCACCTCCCCAGCGCGCCGGGCTTGTCTTCAATGGTGATCGTGAACTCCTTCATCTTCGGCATGCGGCGCGACTCCCTTCCCCCAAACCTAGAGCAAAATCAGAGTTTCCATGCTGTTGATGAAAGTGTACAGGGTGGATTTTTCTTGAAAAAAAATCCACTTGACTGCATCGGCTCCGCCTTAGACTAACTCTGATTTTGCTTACCGGGTTCCCTCCGCGCCCGCAAGAGTACGCTGCCCGGTCCACGTCTTCGCGGCGACGATCTGCGGGAGCGCCGCATCTGCGCTCTTCCACGAAGTGAGCAAGGCAGCAAAGTCCGCATCCGCCGCGGCCTTGTCTCCGGCCGCCACGTCCGCCTGCGCGATACCGTACAGCGGAAAGCCGGAGTTCGGCCGCTCCTCCAGCGCCGCCTGGTACGCCTTTTTCGCATCGGCGTAGCGCTTCGCCCGCATCAGAGCATCGCCGCGCGTCTCCGCGACCGGGCGGATGTAGTACGGCGGCTCGCGGTATCCAAGCGCGCGTTCGGCATCGGTGGCCTTCACGAAGGCCGCGTCCGCATCGGCGGTCTTGCCTTGCGCCATCAGCAGTGCCGCGCGCAACTCCATCGCCGCAACGTCGAGAAAAGTACGAACGGGCACGGCCATCACGTCTTTCGAGACGGGCATCCCGGGCATCTGCATCGGAGGCTCAGGCGGCTTCACCGCAACGGTATCGTCCAGCGACTTGCTGAAGCTGGCGGCGGCGGTCACGTCGTCCGCACCTAGCGCTGCCATGCCGCGCGTGTAGTCGAGCAACGAGGCACGCAGCGCGGTGAGGTTCTTGAGCTCCGCCGGCGGCTTGCTCGCATCGAGCAAATCGATCGCGCGCGTCCAGTTCGCACTGCGCATCGCAACCGGCAGCAACGGGTCCAGCCGCGTCATGCCATCGCGCGTGCTCTGCCGGTAGAGCGTCGGGATTCCGCCGCCGCGCGCCGCATTCAGCTTGCCCGACATCGCAGTCGCCTCATCCAGCCGCCCCGCCTCCAGCAGGTCGGCGATCAGATACATCAGGTTGTGCACATAGTTCCAGTCGTCGTCGACCGAGACGTTCTGCGCGTGCATGTACGCCTCGTCCACATGCACGGAATTCTCGAACGACACGCGCGCCGTCTCATAATCTCCGGTGCGATAGAAGATGTGTCCCGGCATGTGCACCATGTGGCCCGATGCAGGCGCCAGATCGCCGAGCTTGCGCGCGCTCACCAGCGCCGACTCGGGATGCTGCCCCGGCTCCTGCGCGTGAATCCAGTAGTGGTTCGCGGCGGAGTCGTCCGGATGCGCCGCCAGCACCGCCGCCAGAATCGCCTGCGCCTCCGCGGTCCCCGGCTTCGGCTTGCCGTTCTTGTCGAAGCCATCGATCAGCGACTCGGCGAGAAAGATATTTGCCTGCACGTCGTCGGGGCTCTTCGCGACGAGCTTGCGGTAGACCTTCGTCTCTTTGGAGTCGACATGCGCTTTCGCCTCGCCCGCAACGGCCAACCCATCCGGCTTTTTCTTGTTCGCGTCCCTCTTGGCTGCGATCTTCGCCTTCAGTGCTTCCTTTGCTGCCTGGATGTACAACTGCTCCGCAGGCGTCGCGTGCGTCGCCAGCTTCTCCGCCTGCTTCAGCGCCGCAGCCGCCCAGTCGTCATTCAGGCCGCGGAACGACTCCGCCTGGTAGAGTCCCCAGAAGCACATTGCGCAGTTGGGATCGAGGCGCACGCTCTGCTCGAAGGCGCGCGACGACTCGTAATCCCAGAAGTCGTGCAACTCATTCAGTCCCTGCGTGAACCACATCTTCGCCTCGGGGCTTGCGGTCGTGATCGCCATCGAACTGTTGCCCAGCCCGGCGATCGCGACCGGAGGCGGCAGCTTCTCCGGCGGCATCGCGTCCGCCATGCCGGGCATGCCGGCCATCCCCTGCGCCCGCCCATACGGTCTGCCGCACAACAGCGCCACACCCAATGCCACACCCGCAATCAGATTTCGCATGTCCGCTCCTTCAAAACGCATGTGAGCCCGTAGAATCCCACTATAAAAGCTTCGCGGAGCTGCGCGCTGCCGGGACACGCAAAAGCCCCAGCGTATGAAGCCGGGGCTTTTGAGGGTGATGAAAAACGCTGGTTTGGCGCTCCGGAGAAAGGGCCCGGGGCTAAGGCCCCTTTGTTTGGGCGGCAGATTACCGCGGGCTAAAGCCCGCTGCTACTCGGGCTTATTCGGGCTCGCGAGGAATGGCAACTACCGAGATTCTGACTCTGCGAGTCAGCGACTGTCTTAGTTTGTCAAGCGTGGTTGTGGAAAAGACGGCGCGCTGGGGCGCCTCGGAAAACGCGGTGCGTTTTCCGCTTTCCCACAACCCTACGACTACGAAGGTTTCATTCTAC
>DASWCA010000355.1:0-11508 GCA_036390355.1 Acidobacteriaceae bacterium | reverse complement strand
GATCTTCATGTTCGGCAGGGCGGTCACTTCGCCCTCGAAATTCGTCTCGACCCCGGCCATGATCTTCAGAAGCGTGGATTTCCCCGAGCCGTTCAGGCCGAGCACGCCGATCTTCGCGCCGGGAAAGAAATTGAGCGAGATGTTCTTGAGGATCTGGCGCTTCGGGGGCACGAGCTTGCCGACCCGGCGCAGGGTGTAGACGTATTGGGACATGGAATTTTGTCTGAAAGTCCGACAGCTTAGCCCAATTGGCCCACTGTGAAAGGCCGGAAATACGATGCCGCCGGCACCAGTCAATCAAAACTTCCGAAAATCCTGAGGCGCTCCGGGGAAATCTCCTGATAGTGGCCGGGACCGGCTGCCGATATCGTTGCCAAACCGACCGGGACCCCGGCAGACGGTCGGAGGGAGGGCGCCGGGGTCAAGTCAAGTTGGCTGGTTGCCCCTTACCAGAGATGCCAGTTCAGATTTTGCCCTGCAAACCTCGTCCAGATCACAACCAGCGTGAAAACACCGGCAAGGAACGCGGCGAAGCGCAACGGCACGTAGTTGTAGCCGATGTAGATGAAGGCGTGCACATAGCGGGATATGACGAAAACCCTGCTGCGGCGTTCAGTCCCAGTTCCTGCCGATGAATGAGCACCATGCCGATGGCGGATCTGCCCGGCGGTGTAGCCGCGCGGCTCAGCCGCGCAGCGGGCCGAGGTTCATCACGACGCGCTCGGAGGTCAGCTTCCCGTTGGCGTCGAAGCGGTAGAAGGCGACGAACGGGAGCTCGACGTCGCGCCCGGTCGGTGGAAAGCCGAGGAACTCGCTTATGTGTTTTCCGCAGGCCCGACCTTCGATCACGGTCTCGGTGTCGGTGAAGTGCTCCCGGTCCACGATAGATCGAAAGCCGCCGAACGCGCCGGGTGCGGCGCTCATTCCGAAGTAGCCGTGCGCCAAGCGGATGGTTTCGTCGCTGGGAAACGACCGGCGGTTGTAGAGCATCACGGCATCCTCGGAGAACGTACCCATGATCCGCTCCAGATCGTGGTCATTCTCGGCAGCGTAGTGCGCGCGCACGAGCGCCCGTCGCCGTTCGCGTTCTCGGTCGTCGATGGGCATGGTCACTCCTTTCACAAATTCGACCGGATCATTCGTCTTCGTCGTCCTCCCGAGCTTCAAGGACTCAGCCAGGTCGATGTACTGCCGCATGGCGTCCTCGGTACTGGTGCCCTTGACCGCGGCCCAAGCGTCATACTTCGCACGACCCACCAGGTCCGTAAAGCCTGGACGGGATCCAGTCACATCACCAGCGCCGGCTTGCTTGAAGAGGCCGTACATCTTGAGCTTCACGTCATTACCGGGCGCCTCGGACAGATTCTTTGAATCAGCCGCAGCAGCATCAAACTTCTTCTTCAGATCGCTCATATTGCAGCTCCTTACATAGGTTAAAAATCAGGTTGAAATGCACCCCACCAAGAGGCCCACCTGTGCGGAGCAGTCTCGCAGCGGCCGGTAAGCCGAGTTTGTCCAGCAAGTAAAGTTATGTAAAAGCAGCGAACAACGATAGGAAATTGCCTCCTCGACAACCGGCGCGTGTACTTCGACGCCTCGCCGCTCTCCTATGTCTCGGCCAAAAGCAACGGCACGGCCTTTCTCCTCGCCTGGGGCACCGAGGACGACGTGGTCGATCACCGAGAACAAGGCGAAGCCTTCCTCGAGGCGCTCAAGCCGGCGGGATACTACGTGTGCTCGGTGGTGGTCGCCGGCCCGCCGCACTTCTGGATGGGCGATCCGCTTGAGGAGCCGGGGAGCGACTCCGGATTTTTCGCGCCGCGACCGCTGCGCTTCCTGCAGGCGCGGTTGTGAGCGGAGCAGGGGAACACGCACCCGCGCGCCTTGGGGCGCTCGCCGCCCGAAGCGGTCGTCCGGGCGCAGTGCGCTTAACCCGATCCCGCAGCTGTGCCGTTGGGCTCATCCCTGATCGCCGGGTCGAGCACGTCCTGACGACGTAGCGACGCCTCCGTCCCTATCGGTCGGTTGGTGCTGACGGCGCCAGATCGACCGCGTCCACCGCGCGTTCGGCGATCGCATCGAGCCGCAGGTCCTGATTTGCCCGCAGCGCCCGCAAGTTGCGCCGCACACGACGGTACGCCATGTGAACAAAGACGCGTGCGCAGTCGAGTTCCGACGCGACCGCGTTCAGGTCCCCGCTGGCGCGCTCGATCTCGGACGTCGCACGCGAGAGCGTGGCGGTCGCGAGATAGATATCCATTGCTGCATTGGCCAGTCGCTCCTGCGCGTACTGGCGCTCGATGATCTTCTTGCCGTGTTTGCGCAGCGCCCACTCGACCCCACGCGCCAGATCGTACACCTGGCCGGCGATCAGTTCCGCCTCGTTTTCGAGCGCTGCGTGCACCCGCGTGAAGTCGGGGCGATCGATGGTGCTCTTGGCCCGCCCGGCCAGGTAACTCCCGATCGCGCCGAACGAATGGATCGGATCCTGCAGCGCCATGCCTAACGCCTTCATCCGCTCCCCCGGCTGCTGCAGCCCCATCAACGCGACCAGCGCGCGAAGGATTTCGTTGGTCCCTTCGAAGATAAGCATGATCCGCGCATCGCGCACCGATTGCTCGTAGGGGAACTCCTTCGAGAAGCCGATCCCTCCGGCAATCTGTAGCGCCTCGTTGCTTGCCCGGTACGCAACCTCTGACGCGAAGATCTTGCACGTCGCCGTCTCCAGCGAGAAGTCGACGCCGCCGCGATCGACCATCCCGGCCGTCAGCATCCACGCGGCGTCAGCCGCGTAACACTCGGCGGCAGCAATCGCGATCTTGCGCTTGATCATCTCGAAGGAGGCGATCGGGCGCCCGAACTGCTCGCGTTGCTTCGCGTACGCGATCGCCTCGTTCATGATGCGCCGCGTCCCGCGCGCGGAGCCGGACGCGAGTCCCAGCCGCCCCGAATTGAGGATCTCGAGGGCGATCTTGAATCCGTGCCCGACTTCACCCAGTCGATTCTCTGCTGGGACGACGACGTTGTCGAAGAAGACGGCACGCGTGTCGCTCGCCTTGATCCCCATCTTCTCTTCGAGCTTCCCAAGGGACACCCCCGCGCTCGCGGCTTCCACGATGAAGGCCGTGACTCGTTCCTTTCGCTCGCCATTCACCTGGATCGGCACTTTGGCGAAGACGGTAAAGAGCCCCGCGTATCCTGCGTTTGAGATCCAGATCTTGGCCCCGTTTAACACATAGTGCGATCCGTCCGGACTCGGCACCGCGTGGGCGCGCATCGACTGCGCGTCGGAACCCGACCCCGTCTCCGTCAGGCAGAACGCGGCCACCATCTCGCCGGAGGCGCAGCGGGGGAGATACCGCCTCTTCTGCTCTTCCGTACCAAACAGTACGATGCCCTTGCACCCAATCGACTGATGGGCGCCAAAGTAGACCGCCAGCGCCGGATCGGTCGCGCCGATCTCGCCAAAGACGCGATTGAAGACCTTGGCAGACGCACCAAACCCGCCATGCGCCTCCGGGATATTGAGCCCCATCAAGCCCAATGCGTGGAATCCCTTGCGCGTCGCGTCGGGAAAGCGGCCGTCGTGATCGTGCCGCCGGGCGTCCACATGCTGTGAGGCGAACGCATGAAATGAGTCCAGGATCAGCGTTAGGCTCTCGCGTTCCTCTGCCGAAAGGTCCGGGAACGGGAAGACCAGATCCTCGCGAATCTCGCCCAGGAAGAGCCCCTTCGTGAACGAGGGATTCTCGTCGGGCGCGGCAAGGTGTGGCTGATGATCGGACGTGCGCGTCGTCGGTGCGGCGTTGGGCATGGGAGTTACGACGGAAGGGTGAAGCGCGCCCGAATCAGCCGCAGCAGCATCAAACCTGTTCTTCAGATGGCTCATGTTGCAGCTCCTTACACAGGTCAAAAATCAGGTTGAAATGCACCCCATCAAGAGGAACGCCCCCCTGCGCGAAGCAGTCTCGCAGCGGCCGGTAAGCCGAGTTTGTCCGGCAGGTAAAGTTATGTAAAGCAGCGAACGATAAACGATTAGGAAATTCAATCCCGCTCTCTTTTCGCGCGGCTGGCCGATGGCGACGGTTGGCGCTGATTCAGCGCTGCCGAGACTGGTTTCCGTCTCGTCTCGATGCCGAGCCGTGGTGAGATGGGCCCTCGCGACGAGTATCGCCTTAGGTAACAGCTTTAGCCGGGTCAGCGCCCACTAGCGGCGGAGTCTCGACCCGGTTGGAGCCCATGCGCTTGGCTTGGTACATCGCGCTGTCCGCGCGACTGAGAAGCGCGTCAATGGATGCGTCGTCGCTACGCCGCGAAGCGACGCCTATGCTCGATGTGACGCGCAAGTCTGGCGCTGCAAAGCGTGCACTACGGATCGCGCCCAGCAGCCGACCCGCAATTACCCGCGCTCCAGTCTCGTCGGTGTGCGGCAAAAGGATGACAAACTCGTCGCCACCCCAGCGCGCGACCAAGTCACCGGCGCGACATTGCGCGGTGGCGAGCGCGGCGAGACGCTGCAGGACTTCATCTCCGACGCTGTGGCCATGCGTATCGTTGATGCGCTTGAATTTGTCCACGTCGAAAAATGCGATCGACAGCGCGTAGCCATGGCGTTTGCTGAGGGAGGCTTCGCGCTCCAGCGCAGCAAGAAAACGTCGCCGGTTCGCGATCCCAGTGAGCGCGTCGGTCATGGCGGCGTTGGTCAGTTGGATGGATAGCTCGTGCACCCTGGCGAGGAGGGTCCCGAACACGAGCCCGATTACGGCCGGCACCACGTAGTACACCGGGCGCAACTCGATGCCGATCACGTGGCCCGCCTGCACCGTAAAAGCGGTAAAAGTGAACAACACTGAGCCGCCTATGTAAAGAAAGTAGAGGCGCCGCGTCGCTCCCTTGAACCATCCTACCGAAGTCTGCCCTCCGATGCTCGGTAAGCTCGATGGGGCAAGCAGGCGCTTAGTAAAAACTAGAGCCCTCTTGAATCTGTTTTCATGGCCTTGGGATTGTTCGCTCATAAGATCTTCTTCCGCGAGCCGGAAGCGCCGACGCGCCCGAGAGCCGACCTCCGACCAACGACAGGAAATTCAATCCCGCTCTTCTCGCGCGTCTGGCCGATGACGACGGTTTGGCGCTGATTCAGTGCTGCCGAGCATTGCGCCGGGAAGCATGTTGCGCCTGCGCCCGGCCGATTGCAATGCCGGTTACGTCAAGATGGCGCGAATCCTGAGAGGCGGGGGGTAATCGAATGGTGCGAGGGGCAAGTGCGGCCGCAGTTGCCTCTCGTTGCGCTACGCGATGTCGGGGACCGGGTGATAGGTGTGGGGGATGACCGCGTTCGCGGCCGGTCGGGAGCTTTGCGCGGGCGGTAGATCCCGGCGCTTGGCGTGCCCGTCCTCCGGCACCCCGCAGATTGAGCACGGCTCCCCATCCCGGACGCGACGCGCGAGCCGGGAATCAATCAGCATCGAGCAGACCACGAGATCACGGAGCAATACCGGGTCAACAGCCCGATACCGGCCAGCATTAACTAGTGCAATCGACCGGAGCTGCGGCGGGGGCTACCCGCTACCAAGTCAATGCGTTGGGATGGTGGCGATCTCGGTCAGCGCGCTCGGCTCAGGCAGCACCACGATCACGGCATCGGCCAACGGCGGGCAAGCCACCGCAACGAACAACGTCAACGCTCCGCCCAGCGTCTCCATCACCGCGCCGGCAGCAGGCAGCCATCTTCCCCGCCTGCGTGAGCAGCCTCCGATGACTCGAGATCAACGCTTGAACCGATATCGTGCTTTATGGCCGCCGTTATCCAGTTGACGAACACCGCGACCTCCTCTCGGTGCATGGATTCTTTGGCGTAGACCACGTAGATTGCATCCTCCCCGCCAAAAGAGCTGATGTCAAAAAGCCGCACAAGTCGGCCGTCTTCAAGCATGCCTTCGACCAATAGCCGGTGGGCGAGTGCAACACCAAGGCCATCGACAGCCGCTTGCAACATCAGCCCAATATCGTCAAAGCAAGGGCCGGCCGACGGCTCTTCGCACTCCAACCCGGCGTATTTGAACCATGGTTTCCACGGAATTCTAGAATGCCGCAGCAGCGTGGTTCGTCGCAGGTCGGCCGGGATCTTCAACGGCTCCTTCTCCTTGCGATACGCCTCACTGCACACCGGAAAAAATTCACCGGGAATCAGTCTGATTTTTTCGACCCCGGGCCAGTTCCCGTTCCCCCAGCTGATCGCGATGTCAACTTCCCCGGCGCTGATATTCGCATACTGGGGCAAACTTCGGATATCGAGATCGATGCTCGGATGCAGTCGATGAAAATCAGACAGCCTGCGGGCCAAGCAATGGCGGGCAAAAATTGGCGTAACGCTCAATCTCAATTGCCTCTTCCCGTCCTGCGAAAATTGATCCGAAGCCGATGTGAGTTTGGACAAGGCGTCGCGCACCGCTTCCAAATATCGGGCGCCCTCGGCAGTCAGCTCAACGGCGCGATTGGAGCGGGCGAACAACCGGGTGTTCAGATGCTTCTCCAGCAGCGATATACGCTGACTCACCGCGCCATGAGTAAGAAACAGTTCCTTGCCGGCATTGGTGAAACTCCGATGCCTGGCTACCGCCTCAAAAGCCGCAAGCGCGCTCAGCGGGGGAAGTTTGCGAAATAGCATACGCGTTGGAAGTTCTGAGGCCGCGTTACGCCCCTGCTTTAAGGCGCGGGCAGGTCACTGTTAGCTTCTCTAACCGAATGTGTTAAAAAAAATCGCTTTCTGTGGCTGCGATCACACAATAGCATAATCCCCTGAGCCGTCGCACGTGTAGAGGGGTAGGACTCGAACAATAAGGGGAGAACGTCATGGCGTTTGTTCGGCATCTGAACGTCGCTCTGTGGCTTTCGCAGGCATGGCCGCAGAACTATATTGGCGTGGCAGAAAAAATGATCACTTAGTCGCTCAAAGAAAGACACAGTGGCGCCTCGCGCATAAGAGCAGCGCAGGGAAAGCAAGAAGCTCTGGTTATAAGAATGAAAGGGGAGAAAGTATGGGCCAGCACCATGTTCGCAAGTCGTGTGTTCGCTTTGTTGTCCTCAGCGTATCCTTCAGCGCAGTCCTAAGTTTCACGGCCCAGGCCGCTACCGCGCCGGTGGGCGCGACTCCGGGAAGCTTCTCGGTCGACCCCAACGGCGGAGCGAACTACACGATCCCGATCCAGATCCCGCCGGGGAGCGCGGGGATGGCGCCGAGCATCGCGCTCAGCTACTCCAAGCAGGTGGACAACCCGCTCGTCGGGGTGGGCTTTTCGATCTTCGGGCTCTCGATCATCAGCCGCTGCGGCAGCACTATTGCGCTCGATGGCGCGAAGAGCGGGGTCTATTACGACAGCCGCGACCGCTTCTGCCTCGACGGGCAGCGGCTGATTGCCGTCAACGGCGCCTACGGCGCGCATAATACGGAGTACCGCACCGAGCGTGAGTCCTTCGCGAAGATCTTTTCCTACAACACCTCCGTCTGCGGGCTGGATAACGGGGCTGCTCCTTCCTCGGGGCCGGCGTGCTTCAAGGTTTTAAGTAAAGACGGAACGGTCTCGGAGTACGGCGTGAGCCCCGATTCGCGCATCCAGGCCGCCCCGAAGAACGGCGTGGTTCAAACCACCGTTCGCCTGTGGGCCTTGAACAAGGTGCAGGACACGCGGGGGAACTACTACATCGTCAGTTACGCCGAAGATAACACCAACGGCGAGTACCGCCCCGTGAGGATTGACTACACGGGCAACGCGAACGCAGCGCTCGCGCCCTACAACTCAGTGCGCTTTGTCTATGGACCACGCACTGACATCGTGCCGGTTTATGAAGCGGGTTCGATGATCAAGGTCACCCAGCGGCTGACGAACGCTCAGACCTACACTGACACTACGCTGGTCAGGGACTACCGCCTCGGCTACGACAACAACGGCGCTGTGGGCGGGAGCCGTCTCCTTAGCGTGACCGAATGCGGCAGTGATGGGGTGTGTTTACCGGGGACGACTTTTAGTTACCAAAATGGGAACACGGGCTTTACGCTCCCCAACTATAATGCCCCGGCGTTGCCGACCTCCATCGGTGGCTATAACAGTTGGAACAGCCAGGCGCAGTATATGCACGTCGCCGATTTCAATGGAGACGGTAAGCTGGACTACATGTGGAGGCCCCTGAACGGCGATGGCCGTTGGTTGATCGCCTACGGCACCGATACCGGCTTTACGCTCCCCGACTATAACGCCCCGGCATTGCCGGCATCCGTCGGTGGCTATAACAGTTGGAACAATAGTGCCGCATACATGTACTTTGCGGATTTCAATGGCGACGGCAAGCTGGACTACATGTGGGGTCCGCAGAACGGCGATGGCCGTTGGTTGATCGCCTATGGCACCGGCACCGGTTTTACCCTCCCCGACCCCAACGCTCCGGCATTGCCGGCATCCATCGGCGGCTATAACAGTTGGAACAGCCAGGCGCAGTATATGCACGTCGCCGATTTCAATGGAGACGGTAAGCTGGACTACATGTGGGGTCCCCAGAACGGGGGGGGCTTTTGGTTGCTCGCCTATGGCACCGGCACCGGTTTTACCCTCCCCAACCCTAACGCTCCGGCATTGCCGGCATCCATCGGCGGCTATAACAGTTGGAACAACAGCGCCGCATACATGTACTTTGGGGATTTCAACGGCGACGGTAAGCTGGACTACATGTGGGGTCCGCAGAACGGCGATGGCCGTTGGTTGATCGCCTACGGCACCGGCACCGGTTTTACCCTCCCCGACCCCAACGCCCCGGCATTGCCGGCATCCATCGGTGGCTACAACAGTTGGAACAACAGTGCCGCATACATGTACTTTGCGGATTTCAACGGCGACGGCAAGCTGGACTACATGTGGGGTCCCCAGAACGGCGATGGCCGTTGGTTGCTCGCCTATGGCACCGGCACCGGTTTTACCCTGCCTGACCCCAACGCTCCGGCATTGCCGGCATCGATCGGCGGCTATAACAGTTGGAACAACAGTGCTGCATACATGTACTTTGGGGATTTCGATGGTAATGGCAAGGTGGACTACATGTGGGCTCCCCAGAACGGCGATGGCCGTTGGTTGATGGCGTCTTCTGCTGGTTTGACCCCTGATCTTCTTGTTAATGCCACCACCGGCCTCGGCGTCGTTACCAACATCACCAGCAAACCCTTAACGGATAACTCCGTCTACACCAAGGAGTCCGGAGCCACGTATCCGTATCAGGATGTGCAGAATGCGACGTATGTGGTTTCGCGCGTGACGCAAAGTGACGGAATAGCCGGGGTGCGGGGAACCTCGTACAGGTACCTTGGGGCGAAGAGCCACTTGACCGGGCCCGGATGGTTGGGTTTTCGGAGGATGGAGACGACCGATGAACTCAGTGGCGTGGTGAGCATCACCGAGTACGACCAGAACTACGAAGCGGGCACGAATGGAATGCCGACGCTCCTGCAAACGAAGCTCGCGGCGCGTACGCTAAAGCAGGTGCAGAACTTCTGGCAAGGCGTTGCCACGACGGATCCTGCGTACCCCGCGGCGAGCCAAGTGCGCTTTGCGAAGCTCAACGGTACGTTGGAGCAGAACTTCGAGCCCAACCTCCTTGCAGGGAGCGATCTCATTAGTTGCGTGAGCGCGGACAACACTTTTGGCTCCTACGGCGACATCACCCAAACGATCGCTAAGACGGACGCAAGCTGCAGCTTCGCCTCGGCCTGGGTGAAGACGACGACGAGCAGCTATTGCCCCGGACCGGGCGAGCTTGCGATCTCCAATTGTCCCGCCCCTTCGAGCCGGATTTTGGGCAGGCTCAGCCGAGCGCAGGTGACGGCAAGCGCCCTCGGAGTGCTCTCGCAGACGCGCACGAGCGGCTTCGGTTACGACTCGCGCGGGCTGCTCATCACCGAAACGATCGAGCCCGGTGAGCTGGCAAGCTCCATGCTGCGGCTGGCCACGACTCACCAGTACAACGAGCCCTACGGCAATCGTACCCAGAGCACGGTCACGGGAGCGAATCCGGACGCAACGACCTTTAGCCGCACGACGAGCTTTGGCTATGATTCCCGGGGCCGCTATGTGGAGAGTGTGACTAACGCGCTGGGGCATGTGAGCCAAGCCACCCATGACGCGAGATGGGGCACGGTGCTCAGCCAGACCGATCCGAACAACGTCACGGTTTCCTTCGGCTACGACGGCTTTGGCAGGAAGATCAGCGAGACGCGCCCCGATGGCACGACGACGAGCATCGCGTACGCGGCCTGCGATACGTTGTTGAATCCCTGCCCGAGCTTCGGCAACGGCGCCGTGGCAAGCTACACCGTCACCACCCAATCGAGTGGCGCCGCTCCTGCGACCGCCTACGTCGATCTTCTCGGACGCACCCTTCGCACGCAGACGGTGGGCTTGACAGGCGCGATCGTGTACCGCGATATCGAGTACGACAACCAGGGTCGGGTCGCGAGAAGCACGCTGCCGTACTTTGCCGGGGCGTTCGTGTACTGGAACACCAACGGCTACGACGCGCTCAGCCGCCTGATCCAGGTGACCGAAGCCGACGCCGGCGTCGCCGCGACGAGCTACCAGGGGCTGACTACCGTGGTCACGGGGAGCGGTCCGGGCATCACGGCGCGCTCGCGGACGAGCGTGAAGAACGCCGCTAATCAATTGGTATCGGTGAGCGACTCGCTCTATCCGGCGCAGAGCACGGCTTATCAGTACGACGCCTTCGGCAACGCAACGCGGGTCACCGACCCGGCGGGCAATGTCACGCTGATGAGCTACGACCGGCGCGGGCGCAAGGAGACGATGGCCGATCCCGACATGGGCTCCTGGAACTACGGCTACGACAGCCTGGGCGAGCTCATGCGCCAGACCGATGCCAAGGGCCAGATCCAGACGGTACTTTACGATCCGCTCGGGCGTATCCAGAGCCGCGCCACGCCCGAGGGCACGAGCAACTGGATCTACGACAGCGCCCCCTTGGGGACAACCGGCCTTCTTGCCAAAGGCCGGCTCGCCTCGATCAACGCTCCCGGGGGCGTGCAGCAGCAGTCCTACGGCTACGACAACCTCGGGCGCCCGACTAGCGGCACGCTCACGGTGGATGGCGAAGCCTACACGACGAGCACAGGCTACAACATTACCAACGGCCAGGTCGAGACCGTAACTTATCCGCAGACGCTTTTTGCGGTAAAGCGCGTCTACAACGCCAACGGCTATCTCTTCGAGTTGCGCAACGCCGCGACGAACCAACTGTACTGGACTGCGAGCCAGGATGACGCTGCGGGCCGGCTCACGCGCGAGGTCTCTGGCAATAACCTGACCACCGATCGCACCTACGACCCGGCCAAGGGCACGCTCACGCGCATCAACACCTACGGCGCTCCGGGCACGGCGCAGGACCTGCGCTACGATTTCGACGTGCTCGGAAACCTGCTCTCGCGATTCGATTTTCTGCAAGGAACCACCGAGA